>JAUIJR010000304.1 GCA_030431075.1 Polyangia bacterium
GATCCGACCGAGCGCCTCGACGCGGCCGAGCGCGCGATGCAAGAGCTGGTCGCCGCCGGCGAGCTCGAAGGCGAAGCCCTCGCCAAGATCTGGATCTCCTTTTGCGCCCCCCTCGAGCGACGCGATCGGGCCCGCGTTCTGGTCCGCCGCGCCCGCGAGCGCCTCACGCACGAGAAGGTCTTCACGACCCTGGTCGACGCCCTCGAGGCCGATCACCACTGGCCGGAGTCCATCGCCTTGTGGGAGGCGCGACTCGACGCCGAACCCGAGGCGGCCGCCCAGATCGCCGCCCTCAAGCACCTCGCTCACCTCGCGGCCAACGTCCTGGGCGACCCGACGGCGGCCATGGACTGGTACGAGCGCGCCTTGGAGCTCGCCCCCGAAGACCCCGACCTCCTCTTGCCGCTGCTCGATCACTACTACGCGCAGTCGGCCCTCGACCGTGCGATCGATCTGAGTCGCAGCGTCCTCGCCCACGTCCCGATGGGCAACGTCGCCTACGCCGCCTTGGGCAACCGCGCGGCCGATGCCGCCCTCGCGCACGGCGACCACGCCCGGGCCGTGAAGCTGCTCGACCTCGTGCTCGAGCGCTGCCCCAAAGACCGCCGCACCCGCGCCCGCCGCGACGAGCTCGGCGCCCTGGCCGAGGACCCCGAGCACCGCACGCGCATGCTCGAAGCGATCGCGGATCGCCAAAGCGGCAGCGCCCGCATCGAAGCCCTCGAAGAGCGCGCGCGTCTGCTGGTCGCCCCCCTCGGCCGCCTCGACGAGGCCATCAGCGTGCTCGAGCAGGTGGTCGAGGAGGCCCCCACCCGCGAAAGCGCGGCGGAGATGCTCATCGACCTCTACCGTCACGAGGCGCGCTGGGCCGAGCTCGTCGAGCTGCTCGAGGCCCGCTTCGCCCGCAAGACCGGCGACACCCGCCGCGAGATGCTGCTCGAGATCGCACGGATTCAGCGGCACGAGCTCTTCGACCTCCCGCGCGCCGAGCAAGCCCTCAAGCTCACTCTCGAGGAGTACGGCCAAGACGAAGAGCACGAGCGCGTCGACGCCGTCGTCGGCGCCTTGGCCGAAGTCCTCGAGCAACAGGGGCGCTACGGCGACCTCCTCGAGCAGCTGCGCCATCACCTCGCGCCGCTGCTCGCGGCGCCCGAGTCCGAGTTCGACGCCGACCAAGTCGGCGCCCTTCGACTCGAGCTGCTGACGCGCTTCGCCGACGCCCTGCGCGAGCACGGCGAGGACCCGGCCGAGGCCGCCCGCATCTACGCGCGACTCGAGGCGGCCGGACACTTGCCCGAGTCGGGCCTGGCCACCTTGGCGCGCTGGTATCGCAGCGAGCAACGCTTCGAGGATCTGGCCCGCGTGCTCTCGCTTCGCGCCGAGCGGCTGGCCAAAAGCGGCGACAAGGTTCGCAAGGCCGAGCTCGACGTCAAGCTCGGCGAGATCCTCGAAGGCCCCTTGCGTCGCCCCCACGAGGCGGCCAAGCACTTCTTGGACGCCTACCTCGTCGACCCGAGCGAGTTCGCCACGGCCGGCAACAAGGCGCGGGTGCTGCTCGCCGGCACCGACTCGGTGGTCAACGTGCGCAACCGTCTGCTCGAGCGCGCGTCGGGCCTGGCCCCCGAGGCGCGGCCGGCCCTGCTCACCTTGCTCGGCGACTTGCTCTCGCCGCACGAAGAGCACGAGGGTGAGGCCGAGTCCGCCTACCGCAAGGCCATCGAGCTCGACGCGGAGCTCGCCCACGCCCACGAGGGACTCGGGCGCTTGATGGCCCGCCAAGCGCGGCTCGAAGAAGCGGCCACGGCATTGGTGGCCGCCGCCGCCTCGCCCCAACTGCCCCCCTCGCGTGCGGCCGACAACGCGGCCACGGCCGCGCGCGTGCTCTTCGAGCTCGAGCGCAGCGACGAAGCTGAGCAGGTCCTGCGCCAAGCCCTCGGCCGGGCCCCGACGGCGCAACGCGCCTTGCTCGAGCTCGCCCGCCTCTACGAGCGACTCGGCCGGCGCCGCGATCAGGCCGACGTGCTCGACGAGCTCAGCTCACTGCCCGTCTCCAGCATCTTGCGCGCCGAGATCGCCTATCGCCGCGCCATGTTGCTCGAGTCCGAGTTCCGCGCCGCCCCGCTCGGCGAGGCCGGCGAGTCTGCGCGCAGCTACCTGCTCGAAGCGGTGAGCTCCGACAACATGCACGCCCAGGCGCGGCAGGTCTTGCTCGAGCTGGCGACCGCGCGCAGCGAGTGGTCGATCGTCGCGCACATGTACTACCTCGCCATCCGCGAGCAGGGCCCGGGCGTGCACAAGGCCCAGACCCACCTCGACTTGGCCGAGGTCTACCTCGATCGGCTCTCGGATCACGAGTCGGCCATCCGCAACGTCGCCAGCGCGCTGGCCCAAGCCCCGCGCGAGCCGGTGGTGGTGCGACGCGCGAGCGCGGTGGCGGCCCGCCTGCCCGACGCGAAGCTCGCGGCGGCGCGGGTCGAGAGCGCCGCCGGAGGCGACCAAGAGATCGACGCCGACGGCCGCGCGCGCTTGTGGCTGCTGGCCACCGAGCTGTGGCAACGGGCCGACGAGTTCGACGCCGCGGCCTTGGCCGCCGCCCGGGCGCGCGAGTTCGAGGCCCTGCACGACGAGCTCAAGCAGGCGCTGCGCCGCGCCGAAGAGTCCCTGCGCGGGCAGGACACCGAGCTGCGGCGCGAGCGGGCCGCCTTGCTCCGCTTGCTCGACGACGAGGAGCAGGCCTCCGAGCGTATGCACATTCTCGGGCGTCTGCGCGAGCTCGGCCGCAGCCTCGACGACACCGGTTTGGTCGACCGGGCCGACCGCGAGCAGCTCGAGCTCGCGCACCGCCTGCTCGAAGAAGAGTCCGTCGCCGACCCGGCGTCGGCCCTCGAACACCTGCGCGAGCTCTTCGCCGAGCACGAAGACTACGCCCGCGTGCTCTCGGTCTACGACGAACTGGTCGAGCGCAGCTCCTCGCCGCAGCTCGCGGCCGGTCTGCTCACCGACGCGGCGCGCCTGGCCTGGACCGGGCAGCGCGACGCCGAGGCCGCCTACCGTCGCCTCGATGCGGCGCTGACCCAGGACCCGGGCGCGGCCGGGGCGATCGAGCAGATGGCCGAGCTGCTCGGCGCGGTCGACGACCCGCAGATCCGTGAGGCCATCTCGGCTCGCCTCAGCGAAGACGAGCTCTTGCGCCGCGCCCCACGGCTGGCCCTGCGCTTGGCCGACGCCGCCCTTCGCAACGAGCAGTACGAGCGCGCCCGCGTGATGCTCGAGGCCCTCGCCGCGCCCGCCGCCGACACCCCCGTCGACGCCGAGCTGCGCTTGCAGGCGATGACCACCTTGGATCAGAGCCTCGAAGCTCAGGGCATGGTGGCCGAGCGCCTGCCCAACTTGGAGCTGCGCGCGAAGCTGGCCGAGTCCGAGCTGCATGCCCGCGTCGGCGACACCGCCTTGGACCTCGCCCGCGTCCAGCGAGCCACCGGCGCCCACGACCAAGCCCGTGAGACCTGCGCCGAGGCCTTGCTCCGCCAACCGGCCCACGCCGAGCTGACCCGCTTGTACGTCGAGCTGCTCGACCTCGCCCAAGACTGGCCGACCCTGGCCCGGGCCCTCGAGCAGCTCGCGGCCTTGACCATCGAGCCCGAGCTGCGCGCCCAGTGGCTCACCCGAGCGGCCCGCGTGCAGCTCGCCCACGGGCCCGATCCCGAGTTCGCCCGTGAGCGCGCCCGCGGCTTGCTGCTCGAAGCGTGCGAGACCTCGCGGCGCAGCCTCGAGCCGCGCGCCGAGCTGGTCCCCCTCGCCTTCGAAGAGGGGCGCTGGGACGAGGTCCTCGAGTACGCGATCCAGCTGCGGGCCATCGCCGGCGACGACCACGAGTGTCTGATCTTGGCCGCCTTGGCCGAGGCCTACGTCCACGCGCGGCGCACGATGGCCCGCGCCATCGATCGTCGGCACGACCGCGGCGAGCGGGCGCGCAGCTTGTGGCCGCACTTCAACGCCGTCCTCGATCGCGTGGCGACCCAAGGTCCCCTGCCCCGCCTCGACGCGGTGATCGGCGCGGCGGCGGCCATGTGCGGGGGCACGCCGCGCGTGCTCGAGGAGTTCTCGGCTTGGGCCGCCGGCCGCAACGTGGGCCCCGGTGCTCACCTCGCGCGCGCGCGCCTGCACGAGGCCGCGGACAACATGCCCCTGGCCCGCCACCTCTACCAACTCGCCGCCTTCACGGCCCCCGGCGGCCCGGTGGGCGAGCTGATCCGTCGCCTGCCGCCGATCCAGATGCCCGTGGATCCCTTGCGCGAGCAGCCGTGGATCCCGCTCGAGTGGCGCTGCTCTTTGCGCGAGGTCCTGATCCAGATGCGTCGCCGGATCGCGGGCGTGCGCAGCCCGATGCCCATCGCCTACAACCTGCCCGAGACCACGACCGAGCGCGCGACGATCCAGTCGGCCGGCCGCATGACGGCGCCCTGGCGCGAGCCTTTGGGCATGGCCATCCCCGTCCGCTTGACCCGCGACCCCCTGCCCATGCACGTGGGGGTGCGCAACGAACCCGAGCCGGTGATCTTGCTCAACGGCGAGTTCATTCACCTGCCCGAAGGCGAGCGGGCCTTCCGCCTGGCGATGGCCGCCACCACCATCGCCACGGGCTTGGCCCTGCTCGACGACAGCTACCCCGGCGTGCTCAACGACCTCGTCGACGCCCTGGTCGCGCTGGTCAACCCGCGCCACCAACCCAAGAGCGAAGGCGGGCGCACGATCGTCGAGAGCCTCGCGGCCACCGGGATGACGGCGGCGCAGCTGCCCACGCAGTTGCGCGAGAGCCTGGCCAGCGAGCTCGGTCACTGGTTCGCCAAGGTGCCGCAGCTCGAGCACGTGATCCGCCGCAGCCGCCTGCTCTTGGCCACGCACCTGTGCGGCCGCCTCGACGGGGCGCTGATGGCCATGGCCCGCGATCGCGGTCTGATCGTCGACGGCGAGGTCCCCGACGGCACGACCGTCCTCGATACCGACGACGCGCGCTGGCTGCTCTTGTCGCTCGGGGTCTTTGGCTCGGGCTTCGACCCCGCCGCCGGCGCGACCTACTGAGCTAGTTTTGGTCCAGCGCCAGGGCCAAGCGCGCCACGAGATCGGCGTCGCGCTGCGCCGGGACGCTGCGCAGGTCGAGCCACACGCACGCACCTTCGATGCGCGCGACCACCGGCAAGCCCCCGTCTTGGGGCGCGCGCAGGCGGGCGGCGAGGGCCTCGGCCTCGCCTTCGATCACGAGGGCCAGCGAGGGCCGCCGGTCTCCGGGCAAGGCGCCACCGCCGAGGGTCGCCTCGCACTCGCGCAGGCTCATCCTCGTCTGAAAAGCGGCGAGCTGCTCGAGGATGGCCTCGCCGCGCGCGCGCAGGCAATCCATCGTCGCGCGGACCATGGCGTGCAAGGGGAGCTCGGTCTCGCCCTCGCGCGCGTGCGCCACCAAGCTCGCGTGCAAGGCGGCCAAGCTGGTCTTGTCGGGGCGAAGCGCCCGGGCCATGGGAAAGCGCCGGCATCGCTCGACGAGCGCCGCCTCACCCACCATGAGCCCGGCCTGCGGACCCCCGAGCATCTTGTCGCCACTGCAGGTGACGAGCGACGCCCCCTCGGCGAGGTAGGCGGGCAAGGTCGGCTCGGCCGCGGGCAGCTCGCCGCCGAGCGAGCCGCTGCCGAGATCCGCGATCAAAGGCACGCCGTGACGCCGGGCCAAGGCCGCGAGCTCGGCCAAGCTCGGCTGGGCCACGAAGCCCGACTGCGCAAAGTTGCTGGCGTGCGCCCACAAGATCGCCGCCGCTCGGGGTTGCCCCTCGCCTTCGAGCGCAGCTTCGTAGTCGCGCAGGTGGCTGCGGTTGGTCGCGCCGACCTCGTGCACCGGAACACCCCCGGCCGCGGCCATGGTGGCGATCCGAAAGCCATCGCCGATCTCGATCATCTGGGTGCGCGAGAGGACCACACCCTCGCGCAGGCCCGCGTCATCGCGGCTGCGTCCGAGGGCCGTACACGCGAGTAGCAAGGCGGCCGCGCCGTTGTTGACGACGTGGCCATCTTCGGCGCCGCTGACCCAGCGCAAGAGCGGACGCAAGGCGCCAAAGCGGCTGCCACGCCGTCCACTGGCCGCGTCGTACTCGAGATCACACGCGCCGGCCGCCTCGAGCATCGCGCGCTGGGCCGCATCCCCGAGCGGTGCGCGGCCGAGGTTGGTGTGCAACAAGACGCCGGTCGCGTTGATCACCGGGCGCGGCGCGGGACGCAGCGCGGCCTCGAGCCGGCGCCGGGTCGCGGCCACGACGGTGTCGAGATCCAAGGCCGGTTCGCGGCCCTCGGCCAGGGCAGCCCGTCGAGCGTCGAGCTCGTCGCGCGCGGCCGCCTTCACCACCTCCCGCCGCCAAGGCAAGGGCTCGCCCGGTGCGGCGAGGGCCTCGAGCAGGGCGTCCATGCGCGGCAGCTGGGCGGCCTTGGCCATCGTCGCCGCAGAGCGCTTGGTCATCGCCGCGCAGTCTAGCCTGCGACGCGCGGGCCGCGAAAGCCGACCGACGCGCGCCACTCAGGGGCTCGTGACCTCGGGGTACCAGGCCTCGCGCAGGGCCGTCTCGGCCAAGACCGCGCCGCTCGAGGGGATGAGCAAGACCGCGTCGACGTTCCCGGGCAAACGCGCCGCCACATGACTCACGCGAAATTCTTCGGTGGCCAAAAAGCCGTCCTTGAGGCGGACCCGGCGACCGGGCCACGGGAGATCCCAGCTCATCCACCCCGTCTCCCCGCAACCTTCGAGCTCGTCGGATAGCTCGTCGCCGAGCAGCCAAC
>JAUIJR010000005.1 GCA_030431075.1 Polyangia bacterium
CGCCAACGACACCGGTGCGACGCGCAGCCCGATCATCGGCTGGGCCTTCGATGGCTACCCGATCTATGGGCGCTACGGTTGCCTGGACGTCGCCTGCAGCACGCCGGTGGAGATGCTCTCGAGCTACGGGGAGGTCAGCGGGACGGACCCCTCGGAGTGTGCCTACCAAAGCTGGGAGTATCTCGGCGACGCCGACCTCGGCGAGGGTAGCGACGGCGATGTCTTCCTCGACACCTGCAACGGCCACGTCGGGCCCAGGGGCGACTACCACTATCACGCCACCGCCGACTTCCCTTACATCCTGGGCTGCTTCCATGGCGTGCCTGGGCCCTCGGCGACGCTTTTCGACGACTCGAACCCAATGTCGATCGACGCCCAGATCCAGACCGCCTGTGTCGATGGCGAGTGCACGGGCATGGGCTGCGGCATGATGCCGCCCGGGCCTTGAGCCCCGCTCAGCGCACCGGATAGATCAGGTTGCGCGTGCCGCCGGCCTCGCACACGGCCTTGGCCAGCGGCAGCAAGGCCCGCGTGGCCACGAACTTGCGGTCTTTGAAGACCTTGAAGGGGTGCGCGGCGCGGCCGGCTTCGTAGCGGGCGCGCTCGCTGGGCTCGACCCGCTCTCGCAAGAGGCGCTGCAGGGGGTCGTTCGAGCGCTCCTCGGCCAGGTCGCGGGCCGCGAAGTCGCTTTGGACGCTCAGCATCAGCTCGCATTGGCCGGCCGCGAGGGGAAAGTCGTCGAAGACCCCGCCCAGCGCACCGCCGAGCTGGCTGGGAAAGCGGCGGCCGTCGGCCAGCTGCACGCAGACCGGCCCGATGACCCCCCGCTCCACGCGCTCGACCTCGACGCCGGAGAGCTCGCCGAGGCGCAAAAAGAGGGTCTCCGCGTCGAAGGCCGCGTGTCGGTAGATGGTCGCGTGCAGATCCTCGCGGGCGCTGGCCGTCTTGTCCTCGACGTCGAGCTCCACGCCACGCCGACCGCCCTTGCCCTTTTGGGTGAGCTCGACGCGCACGCGGATGATCGTCCCCGTCGCGTCGAGCTTGGTCAGATCCAAGCGCACGGCCGAAGCCCCGGCGACGGGATCGAAGCGACGCAAGGCGGCGTCCGAGACCTCGACCGCGGCCAGCGGCGAGGCCAGCAGTTGCTCCCGGTAGGCCCGCTTGCCCGCGCTGCCGCTGCCGAGGCCGTGTTCATGCGCGACCTCGAGGTCGGTCGCCACGCGGGTAAAGCTGGCCATGTTGGGCAAGCCCGTGCGCGCGTCGACGAAGAGGCGGTCGTAGACCTCGTGGCGCAGGCCCTCGCCGAGCAGATCCAGGTGCCGGGTCAGCGGTCCTCGATCCGGGAAGTTCTTCGACATGCGCGCCGCCCTCAGGGCGCGGCCGAGTTTTTCGAGGTAGGCGAGCGCGCCTTCGGCCTCGACGCTGTGGGTGTTGAGCGAGACGAGCTCGAGCTTGGGTCCGGCGCTCATCGCTGCTCGATGCCTCGCTCGCCTGCCCGCGCCTCGCTACTCCATTTGCGACATCGACCCGGGCGGCCGAGCCCTCAGGCCCCCGCGCCGCCCTCTTCGCGGCGCTTGACGGCCTTGTCGATGGCCGCCTGGATGCGCTTTTCTTCGATCTCTTTGGACTTGGCCAGGTTCTCGTCGAGGATCTGGGTGGTCGTCTCGTCGAAGGTGTCGAGATCGCTGAGCAGCTCGTCGAGGTTCTCGCGGAAGAAGACCTGCGTGTCGCTGACGAAGCGCGTGGTCTGGTTCATCGACTCGGTCATCACGTCGAGGCTCTTTTTCATCTCGAGCATGACCACCGAGGCATCGGCCGCGCGCCCGATGGCCTGGATCTGGCCGCTGGCCATGTCGAGCTTGATCGAAGCCGCCGTCGTGTACTGCGTGATGTCCTGCCCGAGGTTGCGGATGGTCTCGGCCAGCTTGCGCGTGTTCTCTTTGAGCGAGGCGTAGCGCTCCTCGGCCGAGCCGAAGAGTTGGACGTTCGAGGAGTGCTCGGCCAAGAGCGCGTGAATCTTGTCGCCTTGGGCCTCGATCTCGCGGGCCTCGACGCTGCCGGCCTCGACCGCCTGCTTCTCGGCTTCGAGGGCCTCTTGCGCCGCTTGGAGTTCGAGCACGTAGTCGAGGGCTTGCTTCTCGTTGTTCGCCGCCTCGATGATCTTGCCGTTGATGCGCTCGATCTCGGTGTACAGCTCTTTTTCGCTGTCCTTGAGTTTGTCGGCGTACTCGGCCGCGTCTTTGACCCGGCGCTGCGAGATGTGGAACTGCGCTTTGAGCAGCTCTTCGATCGAGCGCTTGGACAAGGCGAGACCCGAAAGGCCCGGGATGTAGCTGAGCAGCTCTTTGAAGCTGGCCCAGATCCCCTGCTTTTGGGCGGTGCCGTTGATGTAGTCCGAGAACTTGCGGAGCTTTTTGACCTCTTCGGCCAGGTTCGACTGGATCTCGACGTTGCGCTCGCGCAGGGTCTTGAGCTCGTCGACCTTCCCGTTTTGAACGTTGCGTTCGTTGGCGATGCTCTCCTCGAGCCCGCGGATCGAGACGCCCTCGCCGCTGTAGCTCATCTCGCGTGAAAGCAGGTCGCTGTCGATCTTGGCCGCCATCGCGGGCGAGCTTGCCACGAAGGCGCGCGGATCGCCGCCCCTTTTTGGCCCCGCCGCCTGCGCGCGCGCAGTCGCGTCCTCGCGCCTCAGGGCGTGGGATCCGCGGTCACCCGCATGATCCAGTCGCCCGCGACACCGAAGGATTCGGCCGCGGCCCAGCCCCCGCCGGTGTAGATCCAGTTCCGCCCGGCGGCCGAGACCCCGTCGTTGTCGCGCGCGATCGAGGGGGCGCCACCGTGCGCGTCGTGGCAGATCGCCACCGCGAAGGCGCCGCTGCTCACGCTGGCGGGGACCGCGATCGACAAGTCGGCGAAGAAGGCCTCGTTGAAGGCCGTATCCGAGCCCGTGAAGGTCGCCGCGCCCTCGTCGACCAAGCTCGTGGGCATCCCGTCGCCGTCCACCTCCCACCACTGCACGGTCATCGTCACCGCGTCGGTGTTCATGCCTCCGATCAAGGCGACGACGCTGCGCGGCGCAAAGGGGTAGTCGGCGGCTTCGGGCACGAAGGTCGAGCCGAAGCACTCGCCGGCGACGAAGCCGCCTTGGAACGCGGCCATGCCCTCCATCTCGAAGCCATCGTTGCGAAAGACGAGGCCGTCGCCGTCGCCGTCGCCATCCCCATCACCATCGCCGTCGCCATCGCCGTCTCCGTCGCCACCCGTCTCGCCTTCGCTCTCGCTCTCGCTCGCTTCGCTGCTCGCATCGCCGTCGCCGTCTCCGTCGCCGCCGCAAGCTGCGAAGCTGGCCGAGGCGAGCAGGCACGCGAGCACAAGGGTCGCAGCACGACGGGACAAAGGAGACGAGCACATGGCCGCAGGCTACCACGCGCCCCCTTCGGCCTCGCGGCCCCGCCCGCGATCAGCCGGGCGGCGTGAAGTTCGAGCAGGCGGTGTCGATGACCGAGATGGCTTCGTTGAAGAAGGTCTCGTAGCTCGGGGCACAGATGTCGCCGACCGAGCCGTTCGAGAACCAGTTGGTGAACTGCACCAAGCGCGAGCCCTCGTCGACGCCGCAGCTGTTGCCCGGCAGACCGGTCAAGGCCAGCACCACGATGTTCTCTTGGATGCCGGCTTTGTAGCCCGAGTAGGTATTGAACCAGTCGACGGGATCTCCGGGCGAGCCGCCCATGCAGCCGATGATGGGGATGCACTGCTCGGCGTCGTTCTCGTCGGTGATGATCACGACCACCAACAAGGCGTCGTCGCGTAAGAAGCCGTCGTTGCACGCACCGGGGGCGTTCTTGGCCGGGGCCAGGGCCTCCCAGCCCGACTGCACCTGGAGCTCGTCGCCGCTGCCGGTGGTGCCCACCTGGGCGATGCAGGCGAACTTCGAGGCCAGGTCGGGCTCGCTCTCGTCGAGGTAGCGCTTGCCCGAGCTGAAGGGCAGGCAGTCCATCCCGGCCGCGTTCTCGCCGCCGGTCTGCGTGACGAGGTCGCCGATCGAAGTGCAGCCCGAGCCGTTGTTGTCGTAGCTGTCGGTGGTGACGACGCCGACGTGATAGCTCTCGGCTTGGGCCAAGGCGGCTTGAATCCCGGCCACGAAGCCACCGAAGGAGGCGACCAAGCTCGCCTGCTCGCCGGCCATGCTGCCCGAGTTGTCGATGACGAAGAGCAGGTCGACCTTTTGGCACTCGTCGCTGCCGCCCTCGCTGCCCGAGCCGCTGCCGGTCGAGTCGTCGGGCGTGTCGAGCCGGGGCCCGTCGCTGCTGCCCTCGTCGGAGCTCGCGTCGCTGCTCTCGGTGAGCCCCGAGTCCAGTCCGCTGTCGATCCCACTGTCGAGGCCCTCGTCGAAGCCCGAGTCGCCGCCGCCTTTGTCGCCTCCACAGGCCGAAAGCGCCAACGAAAGCCCCAGAGCCAAGCCGCGGCTCACGGGCGTCTTCATCCAATCATCGTGTCTCGCATCCAAGCGTCGCATGGCAACCTACGCGCCCCCACGCTAGCACCCGCAAGCCCGGCACAACGCAGCTGAGCGGCCCCCGCCACATGCGTTAGGGCACACGATTCCTTTCGCCGCCTATACTGCCAGCGTGCGCGCCGACCCCCGCGACGACTTCTCGATCTTCGCCGACCAAGAACACATGTTCTTCGGCCTCGACGAGCCCTACGCGATGATTCGGGCCCAGATCGAGGAGACCCTGCGCGCCCAGGTGGCGGGCACCGAGGTCGCGGCCATTCGCGGGCTCGGCGAGCCACTGTGGGTCAGCTTGGGTCGAAAACTCGAAGCGGAACCCGACAAAGTGCAGATCGGCCACTTCGCCTTTTGTTTTCGGTGTGCGCTGGATCTCGGGACCCCGCGCGGGCGCGAGCGCCTACAGGCCTGCGTCACCTTCATGTTCCGCGATATCGATATCGAAGGCGGCGCCCAAAGCCGCTACTTCCTCGACCTCGGCGAGGACGCCGACAAGGCCTTCGACAAGGACATCTTGACCCACCGCTTCTTGGAGTTTCGCGGGGAAGTGTCCTGAACGGGGCCCTGAGCGGGCGCAGACGCCAGCTCAGCTGCCGACGGCGGCGAAGGCCGCGAGAGCGCCGTCGATGGCCGCATCGTCGACACACATCGACAAGCGCAGGTGGTCCGGCACGCCGAAGGCCGTGCCCGGCACGACCACACAACGCTGCGCGCGCAGCTTTTCGGTGAGCGCCACATCGCTCGAGGCCTCGGCCGTTCCGAGAGCGCGCAGGGAGTCCGGCAGACGCGGGAACAAAAAGAAGCCCGCGCGCACCGGCGGCAGGTGATAGCCGAGGGCCGAGAGGCCTTCGGCCATGCGCCGACAGTTGCGCGCGTAGACTTCGACCTCGACGCGACCTTCGGGGTGGCCGAGCACCAGGGGCAAAGCGCGTTGCATCAAGGCCGGCGCGTTGACGAAGCCGAGCACGCGGTTCGAGAATCCGAAGGCCCGCGACAAGAGCTCGCGCCCGGTCGCCTGCGGCGAGATGAGCAGGTAACCGATCCGCTCGCCGGCCAAGCCCAGGTCTTTCGAGTGGCTGGTGATGTAGAGGCTGTTTTCGTAGCGCCCCATCATCGCCGGCACCTCGCTGCCGTCGTGCACCAAGTCGCGGTAAGGCGAGTCTTCGACCACGAAGACCGGACGCTCGCTTCGATGCGCCCGCAAGAGCTCGGCCGTGGCGTCGAGCGAGGCCGCGTCGTAGATCGCCCCCGTCGGATTGTTGGGCGAGTTGAGCAGCACGATGCGCGTGCGCGGCGTCAATGCCGCGCGCACCGTCTCGGGATCCAAGGCGAAGTCCGGGCCGGTCGCGACCGGCACCAAGCGAACGCTCGCATTCGCCGCGTAGTGGTCGTACTCCGAGAAGTAGGGCGCGGGGACGATGATCTCGTCACCTGGATCCGCGACGCTGCGCAAGACCACGTTCAAGGCGCCGGCGGCCCCGACGGTCATCGTCACGTCGCTGGCCTCGAAGGGCTGATCGAAGCGCCGTGCCTCGCGCTTGGCGATGAACGCGCGAACCTCCGGATAGCCGGCGTTCGACATGTAGCGGTGCATGCCGGGGGCCTCGTCGACGAGCAGCTCGCGGATCGTCTCGCGCCACAAAGCCGGCGGCTCCAAGCTGGGGTTGCCGAGGGAGAGGTCGTAGACGGGGCCGCCGTCGGCCCGCATCTGGGTCGCCAGCTCGAACATGCGTCGCGTCCAGGCCTCCTTGTTGCCCAAGATCGTGTCGCCGGTGCGCGCAGAGAGAGCCTTGGCCGCGTCGTGACTCACCGGCGCACCGTACCAAAGGCACGCGCGCGTGGCCGCGAAGCCGCCATCATGACGGTATGCGCTCGCTCGCGTGCGCAGCTTCGCCCGCGTGGGCTGGCCGTCGATGCGCGCCCCGCCCTGCGCGCGGCTCATCCGCGCCGGCCGCGATGGCGGGGATGTGCCCGCGAACTCGATTTTGCGGCCAAAACCCCCCTTTTGGCGGGCATCTACGGCGCGCGCGCTGTACACTGCCGGGCGATCCGCCATGGACGCCGCCGCCGCGCTCAGCGTACATAATCTCGCGTTTTTGGAGGCTCTGCGTGAGGCCTACGAGGCCGACCCGAGCTCCGTCGATCCCGAATGGGTGCCCTTACTCGAGGGCCTCGACGGGCAGACGCCCGCGTCCACCGTCAGCGTGCCCAGCGACGACAAGTCGCTCGAGCAAGTCGCGCTGCAAACCCGGGTCGACACCCTGATCGACGAGTACCGTTTGCACGGGCACCTCGCCGCCCGCATCGATCCCCTCGGTCAGACGCGACGCAAAGCGACGCCCATGCTCGACCCGGCGCACTTCGGCTTGTCCGAGGCGCACTACGAGCGCGAGTTCAACACCTCGGGCCTCACCGCCGGCCGCACCAGCTTGCGCGAGATCCTGCGACGCTCGCGGGCGACCTACACGCGCCACATCGGCGTCGAGTACTGGCACCTCCCCGACGCGGGCGAGCGCGCCTGGTTGCAGCAGCGCATGGAGAGCTGCCTCAACGAGGTCATCCCCGACAACCGCGATCAGCTGCACCTGCTCGAGACCCTCGCCCACGTCGAGGGCGTCGACAAGTTCCTGCACGCCAAGTTCTTGGGGGCAAAGCGCTTCTCGGTCTCGGGGGGCGAGTCGGTCATCTGCTTGCTCGACCAGCTCATCGAGCGCGCGGGCGACCACGACATCGGCGAGGTCATCTTCGGTATGGCCCACCGCGGCCGCCTCAACGTGCTCATGAACATCATGGGCAAGACCCCGGCCGAGGTCTTCAGCGAGTTCGACAACGTCGACGCCGAGGCCTACCTCGGCGCCGGCGACGTCAAGTACCACCTCGGCTACTACCGCAATCACCAGACCCGCGGCGGCAAGGACCTCTACTTGGCCCTCGCCTTCAACCCCAGCCACCTCGAGGCCATCACCCCGGTGATCCAAGGCCGCGTGCGCGCCAAGCAAGACCAGCGCCCCGAGCGGGGCTTCGACGCGAGCTTGGGCGTCACCTTGCACGGCGACGCCGCCTTCGCGGGCCAAGGCGTGGTCTCCGAGACGCTCAACATGTCGCGCCTGCAAGGCTACGACACGGGCGGCATGATCCGCGTGATCGTCAACAACCAGATCGGCTTCACCACCGATCCCGACGACTCGCGCTCGGGCACCTACGCCACCGACGTCGCGCACCAGATGCAGGTGCCGATCTTTCACGTCAATGGCGACGACCCCGAAGCCGCCGCCTATGTGGCGCGCCTGGCCGTCGACTGGCGCCAGCGCTTTCGTCGCGACGTCATCATCGATCTCGTCTGCTACCGGCGCTTTGGCCACAACGAGGGCGACGACCCGACCTTCACGCAGCCGCAGATGTACGCGGCCATCGACGGGCACCCCTCGGTGCGCACCATCTACCAGCGTCGTCTGGTCGAGCGCGGCACCGTCAGCGAAGAGCAGTGCAGCGCGATGGACGAGCGCTTCAACGACGAGTTCTCGGACGCGCTCGAGCACTCGCGCAAATCACCGCCCAAGCCGGCCTACTCCCCGATGCACGGGGTGTGGTCCGAGTACGTCGGCGGCGCCGAAGCCGACGTCCCCGACGTCGACACCTCGGTGTCGGCCGCCGACCTCGATCGCTGGGCCGGCCCCATCACCCACGCCCCCGAGGACTTCAAGGTTCACCGCAAGGTGAACCGCCTCCTCGGCGAGGTCGAGAAGATGGCGCGCGGCGAGATGCCCCTGAACTGGGCCACGGCCGAGCTGCTGGCCTATGCGAGCTTGCTCGAGCACGGCGTGCCCGTGCGCATCACCGGCCAAGACTCGCAGCGCGGCACCTTCAGCCATCGCCACGCCGTCTTGACCGACTGCGAGACGGGCGAGAAGTTCACGCCGCTGCAAAACCTCGGCCCCGGCCAAGGCAGCTTCCAGGTCTACAACAGCCCGCTGTCCGAGTTTTCGGTGCTCGGCTTCGAGTTCGGCTTCTCGCTGATCTCGCCGCACGCGCTGGTGATCTGGGAGGCGCAGTTCGGCGACTTCGCCAACGGCGCGCAGGTGATCATCGATCAGTTCTTGAGCTCGAGCGAAGACAAGTGGAACCGCATCAGCGGTCTCACCATGCTCTTGCCCCACGGCTACGAGGGCCAAGGCCCCGAGCACTCGAGCGCACGCCTCGAGCGCTTTTTGCAGCTGTGCGCCGAGGACAACATGATCGTGTGCAACCTGACCACGCCGGCGCAGATGTTCCACGTGCTGCGCCGCCAGGTCTTGCGCAAGTGGCGTAAGCCGCTGGTCATCATGAGCCCCAAGTCCTTGCTGCGCTTTCGGCCCTCCTTCTCGCCGCGCGAGGCCCTGGTCGAGGGGAGCTTCGAGCGCGTCATCGACGACCCCGAGATCCAAAACGCCGAGGCCGTGACGCGCGTGCTCTTGTGCTCGGGCAAGGTCTACTACGACCTCGACGAGGCCCGCCGCGAGCGCAAGCGCGAAGACGTGGCCATCGTCCGCGTCGAGCAGCTCTACCCCATGCCGGCCAAACGACTGGGCGAGCTGCGGCAGCGCTACGCCAACGCCAACGAGCTCGCCTGGGTGCAAGAAGAGCCCCACAACATGGGTGCTTGGAGCGTGATGCACCGCCCCGTCGAAGACATCTTTGGGCTACGACCGCGCTACGTCGGTCGCGAAGCCAGCGCCTCTCCGGCCACCGGTGCCGCCGGCGCCCACAAGATCGAGCTCGCCCGACTTCTCGACGAAGCCTTCGGCGCCTTCTAGTCCGCGGGCGGCCACCGCCGCCTCTCTTTTCGCCTCTCCTCTCGTGGCGCCCACGCGCCGACGACCCCTGCCCTCCCCAGCTCCGCCATGTCCACATCGATCTCCGTTCCCACCTTGGGCGAATCCATCACCGAAGCCATCGTCGCGCGATGGCTCAAGCAGGTCGGCGAGGCCGTCGAAGTCGACGAGCCCATCGTCGAGCTCGAGACCGACAAGATCACCGTCGAGGTGCCCGCCCCCACGGCCGGCGTGCTCACCAAGCAGCTCGCGGCCGAGGACGACACGGTGAACGTCGGCGACGTGATCGCGGAGATCGATCCCGACGCAGAGGCGAGCGCTTCGCCGAAGCCCAAGACCGATTCCAAGGCCGAAGCCAAGTCCGAAGCCAAGGCCTCGGGTCCCGACGCCATGCCGGCCGCCCGCGCCGAAGCGGGCCGCAGCGGCACTGATCTGTCCAAGGTCGAGGGTACTGGACGCGGCGGACGCATCCTCAAAGAGGACGTGCAGCGCGCCGCGGGGGGCTCGAAGCCGGCCGCCCAAAGCTCGGCCCCGGCCAAGGCCGAGTCCAAGCCCGCGCCGAAGATCCCCGAAAAGGCCGTCCCCCGCGGGGGCGCCAGCGATGGCCCTCGCGAAGAGCGCGTGCCCATGTCGCGCCTGCGCAAGCGGATCGCCGAGAACCTCGTCACCGCGCAGCAGACCGCCGCGATCCTGACGACCTTCAACGAGGTCGACATGAGCAACGTGATGGCCTTGCGCAAGAAGTACAAGGAGCGCTTCGTCGACAAGCACGGCGTCAAGCTCGGCTTCATGAGCTTTTTCGTGAAGGCCACCGTCCACGCCCTCCAAGAGGTGCGCGGCGTGAACGCCCGCATCGAAAACGACGAGATCGTCTACAACAACTTTTGGGACATCGGCGTGGCCGTCGGTGGCGGCAAGGGCCTCGTGGTCCCCGTCATCCGCGACGCCGACCGCCTGAGCTTCGCGCAGGTCGAGTCCGAGATCGTCCGCTTGGCCACCTTGGCCAAGAACAACAAGCTGCAGATCTCCGACCTCACCGGCGGCACCTTCACCATCTCCAACGGCGGCATCTACGGCTCGATGCTCAGCACGCCCATCTTGAACCCGCCGCAGTCGGGCATCTTGGGCCTGCACAACATCGTCGAGCGCCCCGTGGCCGTCGACGGGCAGGTCGAGATCCGGCCGATCATGTACCTGGCCTTGAGCTACGACCACCGCTTGGTCGATGGCCGCGAGGCGGTCACCTTCTTGATCAAGATCAAAGAGGCGATCGAGGATCCCGAGCGCCTGCTGCTCGAACTTTGAGACCCCCTTCGACGCTCGGAGAACGACCGTGTCCGAACCCTACGATCTCATCGTCATCGGCTCCGGCCCCGGCGGCTACGTCGCGGCCCTGCGCGCGGCCCAGCTGGGCATGCGCACCGCCTGCATCGAAAAAGACGCCCCCTTGGGCGGCACCTGCCTCAACGTGGGCTGCATCCCCTCCAAGGCCCTGCTCGAATCCTCGGAGCGCTTCAGCGAGGTCAGCCACGACCTGAAGCAGCACGGCATCGAGGTCGAGGGCGTGCGTTTCGACCTCGGCACCATGATGAAGCGCAAGGAGAAGATCGTCTCCCAGCTCACGCGGGGCATCGCCGGTCTGTTCAAGAAAAACGGCATCGACCGCTACGAAGGCCACGGCAGCTTGGCCGGTCCCGGTCGCGTCGAGGTCCGCGCCGCCGACGGCAGCACGCAGACCCTCGAGGGCGCGAAGATCCTCATCGCCACCGGCTCGACGCCCTTCATCTTGCCGGGCATCGAGATGGACTACGATCGCGTGGGCACCTCGACCGAGGCCCTGAGCTACCCCGGAGTGCCCGAGCACCTCGTGGTGATCGGCGCCGGCGTCATCGGCCTCGAGCTCGGCTCGGTCTGGGCCCGCCTCGGCGCCAAGGTCACCGTGCTCGAGTACATGCCCAAGCTGCTGCCCTTTTTGGACGAGGAGTTCAGCAAGCTCGCGCACAAGCTCTTCAAGCGGCAGGGCCTGGAGTTCCGGCTCGGGGTCAAGGTCACCGGCGCACGCGCCGAAGGCGACGCGGCCATCGTCGAGTTCGAGGACGAAAACGGCGAGGCCGCCTCGATCACCTGCGACCGCCTCTTGGTCGCCGTCGGCCGCAAGCCCAACACCGAGGGCCTGAACACCGAGAGCGTCGGCCTAAAGCTCGATGGACGCGGTCGCGTCGAGGTCGACGATCACTTCCGCACCAACGTCGAGAACATCTGGGCCATCGGCGACGTGATCCGTGGGCCGATGCTCGCGCACAAAGCCGAAGACGAGGGCATCGCCGCCGTCGAGCTGATGGCCGGCTTGCCGGGCCACGTGAACTACGACGCCATCCCCGGGGTCATCTACACCCACCCCGAGATCGCCAACTTGGGCAAGACGGAGGCCGAGTGCAAGGAGGCGGGAATTCCCGTGCGCACCGGGTCTTTCCCCTTTGTCGCCAACGGCCGCGCGAAGGCGCTGGCGCAGACCGACGGCATGGTGAAGATCATTGCCCACGCCGAAACGGATCGGATCTTGGGCGCCCAGGTGCTCGGTCCACGCGCCGGCGCCCTGATCGCCGAGCTCGCGGTTGCGGTGGAGTTCTCGGCCAGCGCCGAAGACATCGCCCGCAGCACCCACGCACACCCGACCTTGGCGGAGGTGGTCAAAGAGGCCGCGCTTGCCGTCGGGGGTCGCGTGATCCATATGTAGGCGAGCGCATCCGATGACGACGGCCCCGCCCCCCGAGCCCGAAGACAACCGCAGCGCCTGGCTGCGGGCCTCCGACTTTCTCGAGACCCGCTTTGGTCAAGGCACGGTGTCCGGGGTGATCTTCTTGATCGGATTTTTGATCTGGATCGCTTTTTTCGACCCGCTGCGCTGAGCTAGCGAGCGCTCAGACGATCTCGCCGCCCTTTTCGGTGCACTCGGACTCGGGCACCAAGATCCAGCCCTTGCCTGCGCACTCGTTTTGGCCGCCACACACGTGGGCGCCTTCGACGTCGCAGGCGCTTTGACCCTTGCACTCGTTGATGCCAAAGCACTTCACCTCGGCCGAGGAGGCCGGCGCGGGCTCGGCCGCGTCGTCGGGGGTGTTGCTCCCCCCGCACTTCTTGTTGCAGCCGGCGATGAACAAGGAGGCCGCCGAGATGGCGAGAGCTGTGGCGAGTTTGTCCTTCTCGATGCGCATGTCGTCCTTTGCTTCGCGCACGACCGCCTCGGCCCGCGCGTCGAGACCATAGCGTCGCTCGGCGCGCGAGGGTTACGCCCGCGCAAAAAAAGTCCCCGCGAAAGCGCGCCTCCTGCTCGGCGTAGACTCGGCCCATGCCCGGCCCCGCCGACGCAAAGGCCCGCCAGGCGGCCGAGGCCGCACGGCCGCAGCTCGGGCACGGCGTCGGCCTGCGGGTCGAGCACTACGCGCGGGCACTCGAAGCTCCGCTCGGCGTCGACTGGGTCGAGGTGATCAGCGAGAATTTCTTCGGCGGCGGCGGTCGTCCGGCCGCGGTGCTCGACGCTGTGCGTCCCCAGATGCCCCTGGTCTTTCACGGCGTCGGCATGGGCCTGGGCTCGCCCGACCCGCCCAGCGCGGCCTACCTCGAGCAGCTGCGCACCTTGATCGATCGCTGGGCGCCCGCGTGGATCTCCGACCACCTTTGTTGGACCCGCTTTGGCGGGCACCACGGTCACGACCTTTGGCCCTTGCCCTACACCGAGGAGAGCTTGAGGCGGGTGGTCGAACGCATCGACGCCGTACAAGAAGCCCTCGCACGACCGCTGGTGATCGAGAACCTCTCGAGCTACCTCGCCTTTGCCGGCGACGAGATGCCGGAGTGGGAGTTCGTCAGCGCCGTGCTCCGACGCACGGGCTGCAAGCTCCTTTTGGATCTCAACAACGTGGTGGTGAGCGCGGCCAACCACGGCTTCGCGGCGCGCGACTACCTCGAGGCCATCCCCCGCGAGGCCGTGTGGCAGTTTCACCTCGCCAATCACAGCGAGCGCGCGGGCTACAAGTTCGACGACCACCGCGGCCCCGTCCCCGACACCGTGTGGTCCTTGTACCGGCAGGCCCTCGAACGCTTCGGCCGCGTCTCGACCCTGGTCGAGTGGGACGAGGAACTCCCCGCCTGGGAGAGCTTGCGTGCGCAGGCCGAGCGAGCGCGCGAGATCGAGGCGGCCTTCGTGGAAGCGAGGGAGGTGCAACCGTGAGCGCGTCCCTCGATGAGCTTCAAGCCAGTTTTTGGGCGGCCGTCACCTGGCCGACCGGGGTCGCCGACTACCGCGCGCAACTCGAGCCCGAAGCCCGGGCACGCTTCGATGCCGCCTTTCGACAGCGCGGCGACGCCGGCCTCGAGCGCCTCGAGGTCTACGCCGACGCCTACTTTTGGCGCTTGCACGGGGTGCTGGCCGAGAACCATCCGGTGATCGCCTGGTGGCTCGGGTCGGTCCGCTTTCGCAACCTCGCCACGGACTATGTCTTGGCCCACCCCTCCACGGCCGCGGATCTGCGCCGCTTCAGCGCCTCGATGCCGGCCTTCTTGCGGGCGCGCGCCGACCCCGACACCGACCCTGACATCGACATCGACACCGACGCCCTCGCCGACATCGCCGACATCGAAGTAGCCGTCGGCGACTTTTTGCACGCCCCGGCGCAGCCCAGCTTGGACGCCCGCGCCCTGGCTCGCCTCGCGCCGGCCGACTGGCCCGCCTTGCGGCTTCGGCCCAAGGCTACCGTCGCTCTTTTCGCGCCGCGCGTGGACTACCTCTCGCTGGACGCGGCACGCCGGGCCGGAAGCTCGCCGCCCCCGCGACTGCCGGCGCCCAGGGGTGCCCTGCTCGTGTGGCGGAAAGGACACGCCGTGCTGCGGCGCCCGCTCGACCCGGCCGAGGCGGGGGCCTTGGGCACGGCCATGGCGGGGGCCACCTTCCTCGAGCTGTGCGAAGCGACGGCGGCCTCCCTCGACCCGGGCCTCGATCAATCCCTCGACGCGCTCGCGCCCCGGGTGGCCGGCTGGCTGCGACGTTGGGTCGATGACGAGATGATCGTCGACGATCTGGCCCCCTTCGCCTGAGTCCGCCGCTTCGGCCCCTCGCGCGCCGGTGGTAGACTCCTCGGCAGCGATGACGCGACGCAGCTCGGGAGCGAAGGGTGGCAAAGGTGGGGAGGGCACGCGGCGCCGGATCGCCGGCTCCGGGACCCGTCGCACCGTCGCCACCAAGGCCACCGAGTCCGGTCTCGCCCTCGACGATCGCCCGCTGGCCATCGTGCCCATGCGCGACGGCAAGCGACTGTTGGTGGTCTTGCCCTACGAGCTGTGGACGGTCGAGCGCGAGGGCGAAGAGCTTCGCTTCGTGCAGAACATCGAGCTGCGCAGCGCCCGGCCCAGCGTGAGCGAGGGCGAGGGCGGCAGCTTGTGGATCGGCGGCGACCACCTCTTTCGAGGGCGCGCCTTCGCCACCGAGCACGAGAAGTTCGGCTCGAAGCTCGGTGGTTTCGTCGACCATGTCGCCGTCTTGCGTCCGGGCTTGCTCGCGGGCGTGGGCCCGCGCGGCGAGGTGCTGATCGACACGCAAAAAGAGGCGGTCATCCACCAGCGCAAGTCCAAAGAGGGCACCGCCACATCGGTATGCGCCAGCGCCGACGAGCGGGCGATCTTTGCCGACCAAAGCGGCGCCGCGTGGGTGATCGATCCGGCGCACCCCGGCGGCTACACGCAGCTTCGCTTCGAGACGCGCAGCGAACACGACCCCCCCGAAGAGGCCATCGTTCGCGTGCAGGTCGACGGCCGCGGCCGTTGTTTGATCGCCGCGCGCGATGGCGCCGTCGCCTGGACCCGCCCGAGCTTGCGCCGCGAAGGCGAGGCCTACGCCCCTCTGCCGGCCGGTGAGCGCGCCTGCCTGGCCCTCGATGCGGACCGCTGGTGGATGTACGCCTTGCGTCCGCGCGGTCGCCTGCAGCGATTCTTGCTCGAGGCCCCGCCGCCCCCCGAGCCCGAGCCTTCGACGGGGCGTGGCCGCCCGGCCCCCGAGCCCCCGGCCCCTCCGGCGCACGAAGAGCTGCGCTTGTCTCGACCGGCGAGCTGCATGGCCTGCATCGAGACCGAAGAAGGCCCACGCTTGGTCGTGGGCGGGCCGCGCAACGACGGCACCTTGGGTCGCTTGTGGCTCGAAGATCCGGCCAAGCTCGAGTGGCAGGCGCTGCCCTTGGCCGAGCGACCCACGCGTCCGGCCCCCGCCCCCGAAGAAAAGAGCGCCCCGAACTTCGCCCAGGTGCGCAACAAGCTCCCGGCCGACGCACCGAACGTGGCCAGCTTGTCGGTCGACGAGGTCATCGGCGGCAAGGTGCATTTTTGGATCGCCCAAGGCAGCGGTGCGCTGACCGAGCGCGCGCTCGGGCGCGTCGCGGCCGAGGCGCTCTTGCCGGCCGACCTGCTCTTGTTGCCGGCGATGATCCGCCCCAAGAGCGGCACGGCGCGCCCGGCCCTCTACGTGTGGCCCGGCGTCCCCGACGAGCGCGAGGTCCCGACCCCCGAAGGCCGTTGGTTGTGCTGGGGGGACGAGCCGCGCGGATGGATGCGCCTGGACACCCCCGCCATGCGCGAGCAACGGTGGGTGCGCTCGGACTTTTTCCCGATGCAAGTCGCCTTGCTCTCGCGCCCCGACGCGCCCGGCCGGCGTCCCCCGATCCCCAAGCGCTGGGGCGATCGCGAGGCCTTCGAAGCGATGGCCCGCGAGTGCAAGAAGCTGCTCGAAGTGCTGTGGTGAGGGCGGCGCCGATCAGGCGCTTTGCGAACTCTCGTCGGCCGGCCCACCGTCGATGATCGCCTTCACCTCGGCGTCGCTCAAGGTGTGGTCGCAGCGCTTGGCCGCCTCGAAGATCCGGTCCACGAGGCCGTCTTCGGGGTCGTAGCCGTGCGAGCGCAGCCAGTAGATGACGTTCGAGCGGCCCGAGTAGTGGCCGATCTCGATCAGCTGCTTGCGCCCGAAGACCCGCGCCGGCACCGAGGAGTAGACGCGGTCCGCGAGCTCGAGATCCCCGCGGGCCTCGGCTTTGATGATGGCCGCCGCGTGCACGCCGGTCGCGGTGCGAAAGGCATCGCGCCCAAAGACCGGGTAGCCATCGGGGATGGCGACACCGGTGTAGGTGCTGGCCTTTTCGACGTAGCTGTCGAGCACCGAGAGATCGTGGCGCTCCGGGTCGAGCTGACCGAGCAAGTAGAGGTTGATCAGCATCAGATCCATCGACGCGTTGCCGACGCGCTCGCCGATCCCGATCGCGCAGCCGTGCACGCGGTCGAAGCCCTCTTCGAAGGCCTGCAGCGCCAAGGTGAGCGCGTGGCCGCGATCGTCGTGCCCGTGCCAGTCGAGCTCGACGCGGTCTTCGACGTCCATCGCCCGCAGCAAGCCGCGCGCAAAGTGGGTCAAGTTACGCAGGCCGTCGGGCGTCGCGTGGCCGCAGGTGTCACACAAGACCAGCCGGGTCGCCCCCGCGTCGATGGCGGTGCGAAAGAGATGGTCGAGGGTCTTGGGGTGCGAGCGCGTCGTGTCTTCGGTGACGTAGGAGGCGGGCAGGCCATTGCGCACACACAGCTCGATCGCCTCGCGGGTGTGCCGCTCCAGTTTCGCGAGGTCCCAGCCCTCGGTGAAGGAGCGGATCGGGCTCGAGCCGATGAAGGCCGTGACCTCGATGGGCACGCCGACACGCTGCGAGATGTCGATGATCGGCTCGATGTCGTGGGCAATGGTTCGCGCCGCGCAGTTCGCCTGCAGCGACAGCTTCTCTTCGACGATGAAGCGCAAGAGCGCCTCGACGTCCTCTTGGGCACGGGGGCCGGCGCCCGGGAGCCCGAGGTTGACCACGTCGATGCCGAGGCGGTCCATCAAGCGCAAGAGCTCCATCTTTTGCTCGATGCTGGGATCGCGCACCGAGGGCGACTGCAGGCCATCGCGGATGGTCTCGTCGACGAAGCGGGGTCGCTTGCGCAGCAGGGCGCCGCGACGATCCTTCTCGTTCCAGTCGTAGATCAGGGACTTGGGGTCCACGTGTTCTTCGCTCACCGTGTCTC
The DNA here is from genome assembly GCA_030431075.1 of Polyangia bacterium. Lineage (GTDB taxonomy): Bacteria > Myxococcota_A > Polyangia > Nannocystales > Nannocystaceae > JAUIJR01. Next base: position 17,410 of record JAUIJR010000005.1, read on the forward strand.
CTTTGGGCCGGCGCGGGAGGGGAGCCCCGTCACCGCCACGCTCCAGCTCAGTTGCTCGCCACCGCCAGGTCCTCGAGTCCGAAAAAGCGCCGGAACTCGTCGATCATGGCTTCGATCAGCGCCTCGGGCAATTGCGACTCGTGGTCGAGCGCGTCGAGCAGCAAGTTGCGCATCACCACCAGGCGGTCGAGGCGCCCGGCCTCGGCGTCGCCCTCGAAGACCATGAAGGCGCGTGGGTCGGCCCCCGCCCGGATCTGCGCGTCGTTGGGACGGGTCTGGACGGCCACCGCCGCCCGCCCGACGCGCTTGAGCAGCGGGTCGGGGAGGTCCTCGAGCAGCTCGTCGACGATCGCGCGCAGGCCTTCACGCTCTTCGGCGTCGATCTCTTCGTAGTCCTCGTCGCCGGCATCGAGGTCGCGCACTCGGATCCGTGCGAGCGCGGCGTCCTCGTCGCGCCCCGCCGCGTCGTAGCAAAAGGCCAGCATGTACTGCAGGTCCGCGTCGTCGGGACGCGCCTCGGCCTCGAGCAAGGCGATGGCCTCGTCGGTGCGCTCGAGGTCCACCAAGGCGGCGGCGCGCGTGCTGCGGGCGACCGGCGACGCCTTCGCCTTGGCGCTGCACGCATCGAGCAGCTCGAGGGTCTCTTCGGGATCGGGCTCTGCGTTCTCGAGCCGGCACTGGGCCAACAAGATGCGCGCTTCGTCGGCCGCATCGACCGCGAGGCCTTCGTGGCTCAGCAGGGCGTTCAAGGTCGCCTCGGCCGCGTCGATGTCCAAGCCGGCGGCGAGGTGCAACTCGGCGCAGTCCAAACAGATCTGCGCGTCGTCGGACTGTCCGTCGGCGGCCTCGAGCAGGGCGGCGGCCGCCGTCTCGAGCTCGCCTTGGGCCCACGCGCTCAAGCCCCGCAGGTGCGCCACGCGGGGGTGGCTCTCACCGAGCTGCTCGGACAACGCCTCGATCACTTTGCCGGCGCGCTCGAAGGCATCTTCTTCGATCGCCTGGAGGGCGCGCTCGATCTGGGCGGCCGTGGCCGCGTCGATGTTGGACATGGCGGGAGGCTATCACCGGGACCCCCGGGGGCTCCGGGCCGAAGCACGCCGCCGACGTGAGTGTGACAGCGTCGCGCGCGGCGGATATACCGAGCTTCGTGTCGCGCCCCGAAGACGTGAGCGCCCTCATGCGCATCCTCGAGGCGCACTGGGTCATGGCCTTGGCCACCCACGACCCCCAGCACCCGGCGCCCTACCCCACGCCGCTGTTCTATGCGCTGGCCGGGGATCCCGCGCCGCCACGCCTGCTCTTCGCCTCTTCGCCGCGCTCGGCGCATGGCCGCATGCTCGAGCGCGCCGCCCCCCGAGCCGCGGCCGCGGCCGCCGTCTACCTCGAAAGCGAGACCGTCGGTGAGCTGCGCGGCGTGCAGCTTCGCGGCCGGGTCGGCATCACCCAAGCGCCCGAGGATCTCGAGGCCTACCTCGCGCGGCACCCCGTCGCGAGCGAGGTGCTGGCCGCGGGCCGACATGCCCTGTACGCCTTCATCGTCGAGTGGGCCAAGCTCACCGACAACCGCTTGGGTTTCGGCGCGCACCCGGTCGTGGAATTCCCGGCGGCCCCGCTTGGCGGCGCCGGGGCCGACGTGAAAGAGTAGGCCGATGGCGAGCGAGCCCGCCCCCGAGACCACCCCAAAGCGCGGTCTCGCGCTCTACACCAAGATCCTGATCGGCTTGGTGCTGGGCGTGGTGCTGGCCCTGATCACCAAGGCGGTCATCGGCGGCGAAGGGGCCGGGGCCGAGTCCTTGGACCGCTTCGCCACCCGCTGGATCGAACCCGCCGGCAAGCTCTTCTTGCGCGGGATCTTGCTGACCGTCGTACCGCTGGTCTTCTCTTCGATCGTCACCGGCATCTACCAGCTCGGCGACGTTCGCAAGCTCGGCCGCATGGGGGGTCGCACCCTCTTCGTCTACGTCCTCACCAGCTTGGCCGCGGCGAGCTTGGCCACCGCCTTCGCCTACGGCTTCGAGCCGGGCGGGGTGATCGACGCGAGCACGCGCGCGGAGCTCTCGACCCGCTTTCACGCGGCGGCCCAAGACAAGGCCGCGCTCGCCGCCGGCGCGTCCCAACACTTCGACGGCTCCTTGTTGCAGATCCTCGTCGACCTGGTGCCGGACAACATCGCGGCCGCCATGAGCGACAACCGCAGCTTGCTGCGGGTGATCATCTTTTCGGTCCTCTTCGGCGTCGGCATGACCCTGGTCGAGCGCGAGAAGGCCGAACCCCTGGCCAAGGTCATGGAGGGCATCAACGAGGTGATGATCAAGCTGATCGAGCTCTTGATGGCCCTGGCCCCCTACGGGGTCTTCGCCTTGGTCTTCATGGTGGTCGAACGCGCCGGCCCCGACATCTTGATCGCCTTGGCCTACTACACCTTGGTGGTGCTCTTGGCCTTGCTGGGCCACCTCGTCTTGGTGCTGCTGCCCTTGGCCCGCGTGGTCGGCGGCTGGTCGCCGCTGGCCTACCTGCGCGCGATCAAAGAGGTGTGGCTGACGGCCTTTTCGACCAGCTCGAGCTCGGCCACCTTGCCCACCACCATGCGCGTCGCCGAGCGCGAGCTCGGCATCCCCCGCGAGGTCTCGAGCTTCGTGCTGCCGCTGGGTTCGACGGTGAACATGGACGGCACGACCATCTATCAGATCGTCGCGGTGCACTTCGTCGCCCAGGCCTGGGGCATCCCGATCGACCTGGGGACATCGATGTCCTTGATCTTGGTGGCCATGCTCATGGGCATCGGCGCGGCCGGCGTCCCCGGCGGCGTGATCCCGCTTTTGTACGTGGTGATGGCGACCGCGCACATCCCCGGACCCACCGCAGAGCTCGGCATCGCCCTCGTCTTGGGCATGGATCGCCTCTTGGACATGTGCCGCTCGAGCCTCAACGTCGTCGGCGACACGGTAACGGCCACCGTCGTGCACAAGCTCGAAGAGCGCCGCGGGCACACGTAAGGCGCATCACGTCTACCCCCTGGGGTGAAGTGATGCGCGCGAGAGCGCAGCCGAGCGAGCAAGCGCGCACCCCCCTCCCGGTGCCCAAGATCGTCACCGACTTGCAGCACGCAGCTTGCGTTGGTGTAGACTCGTTAGGGGATTTCTGATGCGCAGGCTCAATAGTTTTCATGTCATCGCGCTGATCGCGGGACTCACGGCATGTGGCGTGGGCGACGACGGCGGCACCTCTTCCAGCTTTACGTCGATCGGTCCGACCACCAGCTCCGCGTCCACCGGGAGCGGCGACGACACGATGGGCGACGGCGAGACCTCGGACGCGACCTCGGAGTCGGGCACCGCGGGCACGTCCACGACGACCGACTCGTCCACCACGACCGACTCGTCCACCACGACCGACTCGTCCACCACGACGACCTCCACCACCACGGATCCCACGACGTCGACCACCACATCGACCACCACGGATCCCTCGACCTCGACGACGACCTCCACCACCACGGGGACGACGACGACCACCACCTCCGGCGCTTGCAACCCGCAGCCGACGGCACCCGCCCCCTACGGCCACTGCCTCGACAGCACCGCCGCGATGTGCTCGTGCTTCACGATCCAAGACGCGATGATGACCGTGACCGACGGACACTGCACGGCCGTGTGCACCAGCTCCGCGCAGTGCACCGCCGTCGCCGGCTGTAGCGCCACCCCGGACTGCGTACAGGTCAACGATACCCAGTCCGTGTGCGCACTCAACTGCAACGGCGGCCTCGAGTGTCCGACCGGCATGACTTGCACCGCCGTTCAAGGTTACCCGGACACGACCGTCACCGAGTGGCTCTGCTTCTGAGCCCGACGGCCGTCGGCGCCGCCGCCGATGCGTGAGACGGAGCACGGCGTGGGATGGCCCACGTCGTGCTTCTTCGCGACCGTGAGCCAACTTCGCCCCCTGCCCCGGAGCTGCGGGTGACAGCTGGGGGTGCGAGGTCCATAATCAGCCGGCTTTGACCCGAATTTCCCCGCAAAAAAGGGGAATTGGGGCAAGCGACCCAGGGACTCGAACGAACGATGCAGACCTCGACCAGCCCGACGGCTCCCGTCCGCGAAGAACTCGACGCCGTCGTCATCCGATTTGCCGGCGACTCCGGCGACGGCATGCAGCTCACCGGCAGCCAGTTCACGCACTCCACCGCCTTGATGGGGAACGACCTGGCCACCTTCCCCGACTACCCCGCCGAGATCCGCGCCCCCGCCGGCACGACCTACGGCGTGTCGGGCTTCCAGGTGCACTTCGCCTCGCACGACATCATGACCCCCGGCGACGAGCCCGACGTGCTGGTGGCGATGAACCCGGCCGCGCTCAAGACGAACCTCGCCGACCTCAAGCGCGGCGGGCTGATCATCGTCAACACCGGCGCCTTCACCGACGGCAACCTCAAAAAAGCCGGCTACACGACCAATCCCCTCGACGACGACACCCTCGCGCCCTACCGCGAGCTTCGTCTCGACATCTCGAAGCACACCCTCGCCGCCGTCGAAGACTTCGAGCTCGGCACCAAAGAGGCCCTGCGCTCCAAGAACATGTGGACCTTGGGCCTGGTGCTGTGGCTCTTCGGCCGTGACATGCAGCCGACCATCGAGTGGCTCGGACAAAAGTTCGCCAAGAAGCCCGAGATCCGCGACTCCAACATCGCCGCGCTCAAGGCGGGCAACGCCTACGGAGAGACGGCCGAGATGCCCAGCGGCATCGGCGTCTACCAAGTGCCCAAGGCCGACCTCGGCGCCGGCACCTACCGCAACATCACCGGCAACGAGGCCCTCGCCTGGGGCCTGACCGCCGCCTCGCAGCTCTCGGACCTTCGCTTGGTGCTCGGCTCCTACCCGATCACCCCGGCCTCGACGGTCTTGCACGCGCTGGCCAAGCTCAAGCGCTTCGGCGTGACGACCTTCCAAGCCGAGGACGAGATCGCGGCTTGCTGTGCGGCCATCGGCGCGAGCTGGGGCGGGGCCATCGGCGTCACCACCACCTCGGGTCCGGGCGTCGCCCTCAAGACCGAGGCCATCGGCTTGGCCATCATTTTGGAGCTTCCGCTGATCGTCGTCGACATTCAGCGCGGCGGACCTTCGACCGGCCTGCCCACCAAGACCGAGCAGTCCGACTTGCTGCAGGCCATGTACGGCCGCAACGGCGACAGTCCGCTGGCCATCGTGGCCGCGGCCACCCCGGGCGACTGCTTTTTCATGGCCATCGAGGCCGTGCGCCTCTCGCTCAAGTACATGACCCCGGTCATGCTGCTGACCGACGGCTACCTGGCCAACGGCGCCGAGCCCTGGCGGATCCCCAAGATGGCGGATCTGCCCAAACTCGAGGCCAAGTTCGCCGACCCCGACAACATCCCCGAGGACTACCACCCCTACTTGCGCAACCCCGAGACCCTCGCGCGCATCTGGGCCAAGCCCGGCATGCCGGGTCTCGAGCACCGCATCGGTGGTCTCGAAAAGCACTTCGACTCCGGCAACATCTCCTACGACCCGGACAACCACCACAAGATGACCAAGACGCGCGCGGCCAAGATCGCGGGCATCGCCAAGGACATCCCCGCCCAGGCCTGCGACAGCGGCGAGGCGGGCGACACCCTGGCCGTGGTCGGTTGGGGCAGCACCTACGGCTCGATCGCCCAGGCGGTGCGTCGCGCTCGGAGCAAGGGCAAGAAGGTCGCCCACATCCACATCCGGCACCTCAGCCCCTTCCCCGCCAACCTCGGGGAGCTGCTCGGCTCTTTCGACAAGGTCATCGTCCCCGAGATGAACAACGGCATGCTGGTGAAGATCCTGCGCAGCGACTTTTTGATCGACGCGCAGGGCGTCAACAAGATCGCCGGTCAACCCTTCAAGGTCGCGGAGATCGAAGCGGCCATCGAACAGCACCTCGGCTGACCCCGGGACCTACCCACCCAAGGACCGCATCATGAGCCCCTCGGATCCCATCAAGCTGACCCGCAAGGACTTCGCCTCGGACCAAGACGTCCGCTGGTGCCCCGGCTGTGGCGACTACGCCATCTTGGCCACCGTCCAGCGCACCTTGCCGGAGCTGACCCAAGAAAAAGAGAAGACCGTGTTCATCAGCGGAATCGGCTGCTCCAGCCGCTTCCCCTACTACATGAACACCTACGGCTTCCACAGCATCCACGGCCGCGCGCCGACCTTCGCCACCGGCCTCAAGCTCGCCAACCCCGAGCTCGACATCTGGGTGATCAGCGGCGACGGCGACGGCTTTTCGATCGGCGGCAACCACATGCTGCACGTGCTGCGCCGCAACGTGAACCTGCAGATCTTGTTGTTCAACAACCGGATCTATGGGCTCACCAAGGGCCAGTACTCGCCCACCTCTTTGGTCGGCCTGCGCACGCCCTCGTCGCCCTTTGGCTCGGTGGACCGCCCGGTCTTGCCGGCCTCGGTCGCCTTGGGTGCGGGCGCGCGCTTCGTCGCGCGCAGCGTCGACACCGCCGCCAAGCACCTGGGCCCGATGCTCAAAGAGGCGCACGCCTTCCGCGGCACCGCCTTTTTGGAGATCATGCAAAACTGCCCGGTCTTCGCCGACGGCACCTGGCTGCACGCGACGGACCGCGCCACCGCGGCCGAGACCCAGCTGATGCTCGAGCACGGCAAGCCGATGATCTTCGGCAAAGAGAAGAACATGGGCTTGCGCTTGCGCCCCAAGAAGCTCGAGCTCGAGATCGTCAAGCTCGGCGAGAACGGCGTCACCGAAGACGACCTGCTCGTGCACGACGAGACCAACCAGGCCATGGCCTTCTTGCTGGCGGCGATGGAGCCGCCGACCTTCCCGATCGCCTTGGGCGTGCTCTACCGCGCGCCCGCGCCGGCCTACGATGACGCCGTGATCTCGCAGATCGAGGCGACCATCGAAAAGCAGGGCGCCGGGGACATGGACACGCTGCTCAACAGCGGTCACACCTGGACGGTCGAGTAGGTCTCGAGGGGCCGCCGAAACGCGGATCAGCCGCCATCTGCGCGGCCCGCCGATTGACCCAGAATGCAACAGGCCGCGCGCAGCTGCGCACCGGCCGGCATAGATCTGCGACGAGGGCCCGATATCGGGGACCTGGAGCCGGATCGGCGTCGCCGTGGGCGCCGAGATCCGTCTGGGGCAGGCCGCCACGCCACGAAAATCGACGAACGCGCCCAGCTGCGACAGAATGCATGGGCAACGGGGCCGTCAAAGCCCGGGCCCGACAGGAACCTATCGCCATGAGCCTACGCCAATCCAACTTCAAGCTTCGCCTCGCCCTCTTGCTCGGAGCCGCGACCGGCCTCGCCGCTGGCTGTGTCGTCAGCTTTGGCCCCGGAAATCCCAGCGAGTGCGGCGGCACCTTCAGCAATTCCGAGCCCCAAGACGACGGCACCTGCGCCTGCGATGCCGGCTACGACTGGTGTAACCCCGGCGATGAGAACGACTTCGAGTGTTGTGAGCTCGACTCGTGCGTGTCCGGCAGCAACAACCACGTCGAGGGCGACTCGTGTGCCTGCGATGCCGGCTACGAGTGGTGCGACCCGAGCGACGCGAGCAACCTCGACTGCTGCGAGATCCCCGGCGGCGAGACCGGCGAGGCAGGCGAGGCCACCAGTGGCGACGGCGACGGCGACGGCGACGGCGACACCAGCACCAGCGGTGACGACGAAGGCACCTTGCCCCCCGAGACCTGCTCGATGGACGAAGAGGGCGCGAGCTGGTGCACCAAGGACGACGGGGACGACCCCGCCGGCAGCCGCTACTTCTTTTGCATGGACGGCCTGTGGGTCGAGGACACCACCTTCATGGACCTTTGGTGCGTCGACGGTGGCGAGGACTTCGCCTACGGCTGCGGCTACGACGGCACCGACAACCTGATCTACTGCGGATCGGGCCCCGGCACCGCCTGCACGGCCAGCACGCCCGCGGAGTGTGCCGACACGGACATCATCCACGAGTGCATCAGCGAGAAGCTCACGGCCACCAGCTGCCAGACCTTCTGCGAGAACGGCCTCATGAACGGACTCGGCGAGGACTTCGAGTTCGGTGAGTGCGAGGTCGTCGACAGCGTCGCCGACTGCAGCTGCTACAACAGCCCCTAGGGCTCGCGCGACGCGAACCCCACGCGATGAATCAGGCGCCCCGGCTTCGGCCCCGGCGCCTTTTTCGTGCCCGCCGCGCCGCGCTCAGGCCTCCGGGGCCTCGCGCCAGCGAACCAGGCGTTCTTTGGGATCGCGGTGCAAGACGCGAGCGAGCTTGTGCGCCCCCTCGTCCACCCAGGCGTGCGCGGCGGGTAGCTCGCTCGACCACGAGAGCTCGCTGCGACCCGCCTCGTTCCACGCGAGCTCACCGTCGAGGCGCAGCGCCTCGGGGAGGTAGACCTCGACCCGGTAACGCGGCGCGGGGGTCTCGAGCTCGCGCAGCATCACGAAGCGGGCACCCTGCTTGGGATGCAGGTCGCTCGAGCTCGCGCTCACGAGACGGCCCCCTCACGCAGGCGGCACAGCTGCTCGAGGCCCTCGCCGAACTCGATCTCGGCCATGTGGGGATGGGCCCAGCCGAGCTCGATGCGGGTGTGCTCGCGGCCGTACCAAAGCTCGGCGCGCCAGCGGCACCACGCCGCCTGGGGACCTTTGGGGTCCCCCCGGCGCGCTGGTTCGAAACGGATCCAAACCCAGGGCACACGGTGCGTGAGGGCCTCTTGACGGGCGTGGCGGCGAACGCGCCGCTGCATCTCGCGGTGCTGCACATCCGAGAAATAGGCCGTCACGTAGGTGTTGAACAAGACCACCGGCGCCTCGGGGCGTCCGGGCAAGGCGGCCCCGAGCAGACTCTCTAGATCGCCCGGCAGCTCGCTTTGGTGAAGCTGCGCCCGCGCCTCGGCGGGCATCTTCGCGTGTAGCGCCAAGGCCTCTTCGAGTCGACGAAAGCGCTGCGGCTGGTCGCCCCAGATGCACGCGCGCAGCCCGTCCATCGCGTCGGCGTCTTCGACGTCGATCGGATGCGCGTCACCTCCGTGGCGCGAGACCACCTCGGGGGTCTGAAGCTCGAGCGCGGCCAAGGGCCCGAGCCCCTTGGCCGGGATCTCGAACTGCGTGTCCTCGGCGCGGCCGAGTCGCAGCTCGACCGACGCGTGCGCGCCCTCCCCTTTCACACGGTAGCTTCGCTGGTCGGCGTAGAGGTTCAAGCCGGCGCTCGCACCGAGCTCGACGAGGTGCACCGCGTCGACGTCGAGCACGGCCATCGGCAAGAGCCACGCGAGTCCACGGGCGGTCTCGTTGGTCTGCACCCGCCAGGTCAAGGCGCGCTCGAAGAGCTCGTCGCCCATGCGGGCCACCGCCGCTTCGACGCGCGTCGCAAACTCGGCGTCCTCGGGATCTTTGCTGCCTCCGACGGTCGCGTACCAAGGACGCAGCTCGGCCACGCGAGGATCGTCGCGCAAGATCGCGTGGTGCATCACGGCCGCGACGCGCAGGCTCTTTTCGAGATCCGTCGCCGCTTGCACGCGCGCGTAGTAGTCCTCGATGCGAGCGGCCGCCGCCGGATCCGCGTCGTAGTGGCGCGCGACGCCGCGCAAGATCATCGCGCAAAGTGGCGAATAGACCCGCGCGACTTGGCCTTGCAGCTCGAGAAGTTGACGTAGATCGGACACCGGTTTCTCTCGGATCTCGCCCCTGTGTGCCCCCGGAGGGGCTTTCACGCGATGGGGCGCAACGACACGCAGCGTGGTGCCGACTCGCAGGCTACACCTTGCGACCCCGCCTATCATCTGTTCTGATCGTCGCCCGGTGCGTTCCCGTTTGCGCCCATTCGAGTACATGGCCTGGGCGACGCAAGTCCCCGGTGGCGCGTCGATCGACCTGTGCGCGAGCGGGATGCGGGACTTCGTCGAGGACCCCGAGGCCGAGAGCGAAGCCGAGGCCTGGCTCGACGAGCCGCTGCGACTTCGTGAGCTTTCTTCGCGTGCCCGGGTGGGCGAGGTCCACGCCGACTTTTGCCGCGTGGTCGGCGAGCGCTACGGGCTCGCCCCCGAGCAGGTGGTCCCCACCTTCGCGGCCAGCCAGGCGATCATGCACGCTTGCTTCGCCTTGCTCCGGCCCGGCGACCACGTCATCGTCGAGCGCCCGACCTACGAGCCGCTCCACCGGGTGCCCGAGCTGCTCGGCGCCAATGTCTCGCGGCTCGAGCGGACCTTCGACGAGGGCTTCCGCTTGGTGCCGGATCGTCTGGCCAAGCTCTTGACCCCCCGCACCCGCGCGGTCGTGCTGACCAACTTGCACAACCCCTCGGGGGTCGGCATCCGCCGCGAGGAGCTGGTGACCGTCGCGGAGATGGCCGCCCGCGTGGGCGCGCTCGTCTTGGTCGACGAGGTCTACTTGGACTACGCCTTCGACCTCGACGAAGCGGCCCCCTGGCGCCCGGCCGCGCTGACGGTCGACAACGCCGTGAGCTGGTCCTCCACCACCAAGGCCTTTGGCTTCGCCGCGCTGCGGGCGGGCTGGCTCGTCACCCGTCACCCCGAGGTGCTTCGAGACCTGCGCCGCGCCGGGGACTACTTCGCGGTCAACGCCCCGGTCGCCGGCCTGGTCGCGGCTCAGCGTGTATTGCGCATGGCCCCTCAGCTACAAGAACGCGCCACTCGCGCGTGCTCGCGTGGCCGTGCCCAGGTCGAGGCCTGGCTCGAGCGAGAGGGCCGCGTGGATTGGGTCGCACCCGACGCCGGGGCCAGCTGCGTGCTGCGCTTGCCCAAGCTCATGAGCGACACGGACTTTTGCCAGCACCTGCGGGAGGTCCACGACACCCAGCTGGTGCCTGGTCGCTTCTTCGATGCGCCGGGGACCGTCCGCTTGAGCTTCGCCCTCGATCCCGAGCGCCTCGAGCGCGGGCTCGAGAACATCAGCGCGAGCCTCGACGCCCTCGACTGAGGCGGCGGCCCCTGAGGCGGGCCTGCAGGCGCGGCTTCGCCCTTCGCCTCAGACGTTGAAGCGGAAGTGCATGACGTCGCCGTCTTGCACCTCGTACTCCTTGCCCTCGATCCGCAGCAGGCCCTTCGACTTGGCCGCGGCTTCGGAGCCGCACTCGAGCAGGGTGTCCCAGGCGATGACCTCCGCTTTGATGAAGCCGCGCTCGAAGTCGGTGTGGATCACACCGGCCGCGCCGGGGGCCAAGGTGCCGCGCTTGATGGTCCACGCGCGGCACTCTTTTTCACCCGCCGTGAAGTAGGTGATCAGATCCAAAAGCGCGTAGGCCTTGCGGATCAGTCGGTTCAAGCCGGGCTCCTCGAGACCGGCGCTCTCGAGAAACTCGCCACGCTCCTCGGGCGGCAAGGCGGCGATCTCGGCCTCGGTGCTGGCCGCGATGACCACGACCTCGGCGCTCTCGGAGGCCGCGAAGTCCACGAGCGCTTTGACCTGCGGATCCTCGAAGCCGGCGTCGAGCTGCGACTCGTCGACGTTGGCCACGTACAACACGGGCTTGGCCGTGAGTAGCGCGAGGTCGGTGACCGAGGCGTCTTCGTCGTCCGTGAGCTCGAGGGCGCGGTAGCTTTTGCCCTCGCCGAGGCCGGCTGCGATCTTCTCGGCTGCGGCGAGCTGCGCTTTGACCTTCTTGTCGCCGCTCTTGGCCAACTTCGAGAGCTTTTGCACCCGCTGCTCGACCGACTGCAGGTCGCGCAAGATCAGCTCGGTGTTGATGACCTCGACATCGTCGAGGGGATCGACCTTGCCCGCCACGTGCACGACGTTGGCGTCGTCGAAACAGCGCACGACGTGAACGATCGCGTCGCAGCTGCGGATGTTCGACAAGAACTGGTTGCCCAGGCCCTCACCTTGAGAGGCGCCTTTGACCAAGCCCGCGATGTCGACGAACTCGACGCTGGTCGGCACGGTCGACTTGGGCTGGATCACTTTGACGAGCGCATCGAGGCGCGCGTCGGGCACGGGCACGACGCCGTGGTTCGGCTCGATCGTGCAAAAGGGATAGTTCGCAGACTCGGCTCCGGCGTCCGAGAGCGCGTTGAAGAGGGTGGACTTGCCCACGTTGGGGAGCCCGACGATGCCGACGGCCAGCGCCATGGCGGCTGGTTACCACTTTCGGCCGGACACGCGAAGCCAGACCCGCTCCCGCCCCGCGGCTGCCCAAACGACGCTGCGCGGCCCGGCCGAAGCCGAGTCGCGCAGGGAAATTGGCAAGCGCGCCGTCGGGCGAGACGGCGCGCCGCTGTCGTCGAGGGGGCGGGCCTCAGCCGGCCGCGGCTTCCTTTTCTTCGACGTAGCGGTGAAGCATGTCCACCAGCTCGTTGATGTTCGTGAGCTGGTTGAGCTCCGAACGGGGAACCTTGATCTTGAGCTCGCGCATCGAGCAGGAGACGACCTCGACGATGTCGAGGCTGTTGGCTCCGAGGTCCTTCATGCTCTTGGACGGGTCGATTTCCACGCCCTCGAGCTCTTCGATGGTGTCGACGAGATGGCCTTTGACGACCTCGAGCACTTTGTCACGGCTAATCATGGTTCTGTGGTCTCCTAGGGGGCCCCGGCGCATGATGCGCGATCCGGCCGGGGGTCCGGCGGACTATCGCACATGTTGAGAAGTTGTCGATGCACGAAAACGCGCTGGGGGAATTAAACGCGAGTGATCGCCGCGTTCGTCGGGAGTCTCGCGCACTGTGGGCGCGCGCCCAACTTTTTGGCCACTGTGGCCGCCTGGGCGCCCTTTGTGACGCCCTCAGTCGATCGTGAGGCCCAAGCGCTCGCGCTCGCTGAACAGCCGGACGATGTTGTCGTTGAAGCCGTAGCCGCGGTCGAGCAGCAAGATCTGCCCCTTCACGCCGTCCATCAGGCCGCTGCACAGGGCCAAGGTCGCGTCGGCGACTTCCTCGGGTGAGACGAAAAAGCCGTCGCCGTAGTACTTGCGACAAAAAGGCGAGAACTCCGGCCCGAAGGTCGCCTCGAGCGAGGCGGTCTCGACCGGGTTGGCGCGCACCACGTTGATGCGGATGTCCTCGTCGATGAGATCCGCGGTGAGGTACTTGCAAAATGTCTCCATCACCGCCTTGCTGGCCGCGACGAAGTCGTAGCCCGGCAAGAAGTACTCGGGCCCGCGCGAGCTCATGCCCACGGCGTAGCGGGGGTAACGGCCGAACTTCTGTTTGATCTGCTGCAGGTAGCCGACGAAGGGCCACGCGCTGTAGGTCAGCGAGCGCGACAGCGCCTTGCGCGAGAGATCCGTGTGCTCTTTGCTGACGTGGGCAAAGGAGACGTTGGCGATCATCACCTCGACGCCGTCGTGGTTGGCCGCGACCTTCTCGAGCAAGGCTTGGGTGTCCTCGTCTTGGGAGACGTCGGCCTCGACGATGATCGGCGCGGGGGCGCCGGCCGCCTCGAACTTCGCCCGCAGCTCGCCTTCGTCGGCCGAGCCCCAACGGTGGGTCAAGAACACATGGGCGCCGACGCGACCAAAGGCGAGGCCCGTGGCCAAGCCGATGCCGGCGGTGCCGCCGGTGATGACCACCGCTTTGTCTTTGTAGTCGTTCAAGGACATGGCGACTCCTACTTGCTCCCCCGCAGGATTCGCGGGGCCATGGTCATGACGTTGTCGACGAAGCTGGCGCCGCGATCGAGGGTGACGACCTGGCCGCCCATCGAGTCCATGAGGCCGCTGCACAAGGCCAAGGTCGTGTCCGCGACCTCGTCGACGGTGCAGGCGAAGTCGTTGAACTGGGCCACCGCGGCCATGTTCTCCTCGCCAAAGATCTGGGCGTAGCTGTCGGTGATCACCATGCGGGTGCGCAGGGCGTTCACGATGCAGCCCTCGCCCTCGTTGGCCTCGCGCAGGTGCACGGACATGTAGCGCACGAAGGTCTCGAGCACGGCCTTGGCCACGGCCACGTAGTCGTAGCCCGGGTAGTGCTGGTCGGGGCCGTCGGAGCTCATCGCCACCGCGTAGCGGGGGTAGCGGCCGAAGGTCTTGTCGATCATGTGCAGGTACTCGACGAAGGGCCAGCTCGAGTACTCGAGGGACTTGATCAGCGCCCGCTCGACGTGATTTTCGACCCCGTCGCCGCGCATCACCACGGCCACGTTCGAGATGAAGACCTCGATGCCCTCGAAGCGCTCGGCCAGCTGGGCGAAGAGCGCCTTGGTGTCGGCCTTCTTCGAGGCGTCGGCTTCGAGGATCAGGGGCTCGGGGGCCTCGAGGGCGGCGAACTTGGCCCGGATCTCGTCCTCGTCGGCCGAGCCCCAGCGGTGGGTCAGCACGACCTGCGCGCCGCGACGGGCGAACGCCAGGCCGCAGGCCAAGCCGATGCCCTTGGTGCCGCCGGTGATCAGCACGACCTTGCCGCGGTAGTCGCGGAGGGTGGATGCGATGTCTCGACTCATGATGGTCATTCTCCGGCGGGAGCTTCAGTCCTCGCCTTGGTGGTAGTTGGCGGAGATCCGCGCTTGGGTCTCGGGATCGCCAAAGCTGATCTCGTGCATGAAGGACTCCATCGTGCGCGCCTCCTCGAAGGCGCGGCGACGGGCCAGGCCCAAGCCGCGCTTGAGCAGCACGATGGCCTTGCGCGGCTTGTCGGCGATACGGGCGGCCATCTTTTCGGCGTGCCCGAGTACCTCGTCGCGGTCAACGATGGCGTTGACCAAGCTGCGCCCCGCGAGCTTCTTGCCTTTGAAGTACTGGCAGCCGAACATCATCTCGGCCGCGAGGTAGTCGCCAAAGGCGAGCTGCAACAAGCGGGTGGTGCCCATGCCCGGCGTAAAGCCGAGGTCCATGAAGTTGCAGCCGTAGCGGCTTTGGGCCCCGAGCACGACCATGTCGCAAGCCAGGCCAAAGACGAAGCCGCCGCCGACGGCGTGGCCGGCCATGGCCGCGATGGTCGGCACGGGCAGCTCGAGCAGGTCGCGGGTGAGCTCGAGGTCGTAGGGCCGAATCTCGCCTTTGGCCAGGCCCTCGAGCACCTCGCGGTCCCCTCCCGCGCAAAAGATCTCCTCGAGCCCGCTGACGATGCAGACCTTGGCGCGCGGGTCCGCGGCCAGCTCGGCCATGCGCGCGCGCAGCTCGGCCACGAAGGCGCGAGAGAATCGGTTTTGGTTGTCGGCGTCGAGCATGCGCAGGTACGCGATGCCTTCGTCGTCGATCTCGAGCTCGACTTTGGCCTGACTCATCAGCGTCCTCCCCCTTTGTAGCGCGCGAACCAAGGCGGGCTCTCGCCCGACAAGAGGTCGCGGATCGCTTTGATCGTCTCGAGGTCGAGCAGGTCTTGGGCCGTTCGCATCGCGCCGTCCTCGAGGCCCTGGGCCACGCGGGAGTGCGCGATGCTCTGCTCGAAGGTCTTGAGTCGCGCGACCGCCCGCGGGTTCGCCCGCAACAGGCGCTTGAGCACGCGACGCAGGCCACGCTCGAGGTCGATGGAGCGCTCGAAGAGCTCGTCGACCAAGCCCAGCTCGGCGGCCTCCTCGGCCGAGACCACGCGGCTCGAGAGCGCCATCCAGCGGGCCTTTTGTCGCGGCATGCGGGTGAGCAGCAAGGGCATCACCATGGCCGGGATCAGGCCGAGCACACACTCGGGCAGCGAGAAGGTCGCGCGTTCGGTGGCGAGCACGGCGTCGCAGGCCGCGGCCAGACCGACGCCACCGCCTTGGACCTCACCGTCGACCAGGCACACCGTCGCGCAACGACTGGTGCGCAGGCGCTCCATCGTGCGCGCGTAGATGCGGATCCGGTCGGTGAGGTCTTCGCCGGCGTGGGCGAGCACGTAGGCGAGATCCATGCCGCGGCAAAAGACGCCGGGCCGGCTCTCGATCACGATGACGCGGCAGTGCGGGGCTTGCTCGGCTTGGGTGAGCAGGGCGTCGAGCTCTTCGAGGCCCTCGCCGTCCAAGGTCACCTCGGACTGATCACGGCCTTCGAGGTGGATGCGCCAAACCGGCCCGTCTTGATGCTCGCAGCGCAGTCGCATGCCCACGTGAACCTCATCCGGGACTCAGGCGTCCCTCTCCGTGAGCTTGTAGTAGCGCTCCCAGCCCTGCACGGACTCGAGCACGCAGCGGCCCTTGCCGGCGTAGTGGCTCTCGAAGTGGCCCGGAACGACGTCGTAGTCGACCTCGAAGTCGGGGTTGTCGACGAAGGCCTTGCGCGCCTCTTCGACCCGCTCGTACTCGGGGACGGTGAGCTTGCGGCGCGCGTCGAGACCCGCGTGCAAGCGCTGGGCTTGGACCAGCTCGCGGGCGCGCTCGCCGACCTTGAGGCTGTAAAACTCGGCGCAGGATCCCGAGCCGTAGCTGAACATCGAGATGCGGTCGCCCGCGTTGAGGTCTTCGCTGCTCTCGAGCAGGCCCATCAAAGCCACGAAGGTGGCCGAGGTGTAGGTCCCGCCGAAGCGACGGTTGAACTGCAGCGCCGGCTTGGACTTGCGCTCGAAGTGCGCGCGCAGCTCTTTGTTCTTCATGTCCTTTTGCTTGCGCATGACCGCCCGGTGGGCTCGGTAGGTCATCGCGCCAAAGGGCACGTGATAGATGTGCTTTTGAAAGTAGGCGTCGTAGTCGGGCTCGCCCGCCTTGCGCATGAAGTGCTCGTAGGCACCCTCGGCCGCCTCGAGGTAGCCGAACAAGCTGGTGTCGGCGTGACCGACTTCGTGCCGCGAGGTCGGCCGGTAGGTGTCGTGGATCTCTTGGGTCCAGTAGCCGTTGGTCTCGAGCTCGAACTCGACGATGTCGGGCTGGTCCGAGATCAGCAGCGCCGTCGCGCCCGCGCCCAGCACGTACTCCCAGGGTTGGCCGAGGTGCGTGCGGCTTTGGTCGCTCATCACCACCAGCGCCTTTTTGCCCGGCGCCATGCCCGAGGCCACCCAGTGCGCGGCCATCATCACGGCCGAGGTGCCGCCGTAGCAGGCGTGCTTGGTCTCGAAGTTGCGCACGTTCGAGCCCAGGCCGGCGAAGCGCTGCACGTAGGTGGACATCGGCTTGCCGTAGTCCAAGGAGCTCTCGGTGCCGGCGATCACCAGCTCGATGTCGCCGCGGTTCTCCTCGTCGACGATCTGCAAGGCCGCGTTCACGGCCATCGAGATCGGGTCTTCGTAGGGCGGGTTGAGCGAGCGACTGTCGACCCACAGGTCGTTCAGCGGGTGTCCCGGATCCGCGCCGCGGGCCTCGGCCAACGCGACCATGTCCAGGCTCATCGTGCAGGGGTAGGCCGTGATCCTCTCGATGCCGACACGCTTCGCCATGTTGTTGCCTCGCCTCAGAAGGTCCAGTCCAAGCCGCCGGTGACGTTGATGACCTCGCCGTTGACGAAGCCCCCGCCCTCACTGGCCAAAAAGGCCACGGTCTTGGCCAGCTCGGAGATCTTGCCCATGCGACCCTTGGGAACCGGGCAGTACTGCTTCCAGTAGTCCTTGGCGATCTGGGGCATGGTCTCGCGGGTCATGTCCGTGTCGAAAAATCCCGGCACGACGACGTTCGCGGTGATGCCCTTGCGTCCGTACTCCTTGGCCACGGTCTTGGTCAGCCCGTGCAGGCCGGCCTTGCTCGCCGCGTAGTTGGCCTGGCCGGTGCCGCCGTTGTTCTGGATCGAGGAGACGTTGATGATGCGGCCGAAGCGGTTCGAGAGCAGCGTCGGCAAGAACTGCCGGATCACGTAGAAGGGCCCGCTCAAGTTGGTGGCGATGACCTCGTCCCACTCCTCGTCGGCCATCGAAACCACGAGGTTGTCGCGGTTGACCCCCGCGCAGTTGACCACCACTTCGATGGTCTCGAAGTCCTCGAGCACCTCGTCGACGCAGCGCTCGACGTCGGCCGCGTCCGAGACCTGCAGGCGGTAGGCCTTGCACACGCAGCCGGGGCGCAGGGCCTCGGCCTCGGCGATGACCTTCTTGGCGGCCTCTTCGTTGCGTACGTAGGTGAAGGCGACCTCATGCCCGGACTCGATGGCGTCGAGCACGATGCCGGCGCCGATGCCCCGCGAACCTCCGGTGACGAACCACTTCATGGTGAACCTCGGGCCTCAGCCCTCGAACTTCCTGAGCAAAGCGCAGCAGTTCAGGCCACCGAAGCCGAAGGAGTTCTTCAAGATCACCTTGGGCTGATGGTCGACCGCATGGTTGGCGCAGACCTCGAGGTCGATCTCGGGGTCTTGTTCGTCGACGTTGATCGACGGGTGCAGCTTGCCGTGCTTCATCTGCATGAGCGCGGCGACCGTCTCGACGGCCGGGGCCGACCAGCAGGTGTGGCCGAGCATGGACTTGGGCGCGTTGACCTTGAGCTTTTTGGCATGGTCGCCAAAGACGCTCTTGAGCGCGTTGACCTCGGAGCGGTCGCCGAGCGGGGTCGAGGTCGCGTGGGCGCACACGAAGTCGACCTCTTGGGGCTTGACCCCCGCGCGACGCAGCAAACGGCCGATGGTGCGCGCTTGGCCCTCGGGCGAGGGCGAAGGCAGATGCGAGCCGTCCGAGGTCGAGGTGCAGCCGAGCACTTCGGCGTAGATCTTCGCGCCGCGGCGCTTGGCGTGCTCGAGCTCCTCGACGATCAGGCAGGCCGCGCCGTGCGAGGGCACGAAGCCTTCGCGGCGGGTGTCGTAGGGGCGCGAGGCGAGCTCCGGCGTCTCGTTGAAGGACTCGAAGGTGATCGCGCCCATCAGGGCCATCGCGTGCGGGCCCATCTGCGAGAAGTCGAGCAGCGCGCCGGTGAGCACCGCGATGTCGTGGTCGTGGTAGCGCACCTCGTCGATGGCCGCGCGCAAGGCGATGTTGGCCGAGGCACACGCGCCGCCCATGGTGTAGGCCGCGCCTTGATTGCCGAGGATCTCCGAGACCGATCCGGCGTGGTCGGTGTCGAGCATGTGCAGCGCGGCCATCGAGTCGATGTAGTCCGGCTCCTCGTTCAAGAAGGTCTCGTAGTTCTCGGTGAAGTAGCGCTCGTTGAGGTTGTGCCCGCCGACGATGGTGGCCACGCGCGTGGGGTCCGTCTCGGGCATGCCGGCGTCGAGCCAAGCGTCGAGGGAGACGAGCACCGAACAGGCGGTCGAGAAGGGCGCCTTCTTGACGAACTTGCGCAGGGTCTTGCCCATCTCGACCGGGATGCGGCCCTTGAAGGTCTTGGCCTTGGCCGCGAGGTCGTACTCGGACAGGTCGCCGCCGACCTTGGAGTAGACGGCATCGTTCTTCAGCCACTTCCACCGCGAGATGGCCGACTTCCCGGCCACGAGGTTTTGGTAGAAGGTCTCGAGATCATCTCCGATGGGGGTGTTGATCCCCATCCCGGTAATGACGACGCGTCGTTGTGAAGTCACGGTCTTCCTCGTTGCTGCGCTGGTCTGCGTGGGGCCCGAGTGGATCAGTCCTCGAGCATGAAAACTTCGAAAATGGCCAGGGCGACGACCTGACCGTCCAAGAGGACCTGTCCCGCACACACGGAGACGTAGTCGCTGTCCTCGATGGCGTGCGCACGCAGCTCGATCTCGTCGCCCGGTCGCACCGCGCCCTGAAAGGAGGCGTGATGGACCTTGGTGAGCCGCAAGGCGCGCGGGGAATCTTCGGGGCCGATCTCGGCGTCGCCGCGGCGCAGCAGGTGCTGCAAGGCGATGCCGGCTTGGCCGATGGCTTCGATGAGCAGGACTCCCGGGTAGACGGGGTCGCTGGGAAAGTGGCCCGCGAACACCGGGTCTTTGGGGTCGATGCGACGACGCGCGCGCAGCCCTTGTTGCTCGAAGTCGACGAGGTCGATGCGGTCGAGCATCAAGAAGGGATCGCGGTGCGGGAGCATGCGCTCGAGGGCTTCGCGCCCGAGCCCGACTTCGCGGGCTTCGCCTCCCGGCTCGAACAGCGCCCGGCGGCGCCCCTTCTTGGCGATCGCCTCGTACACCTCAAGCTCGCTTCATGTGGGGAACGACGACGTCCTCGAGGATGTTGAGGGCTTGGTCCAAGTCGGCCTGCGTGTGAGCGGCCGTGATGGCCACGCGGTAGCGCAGCCCGTCCATGGGTACCGAGGGGTAGTCGACCGGCGCCAAGAAGAGGCCGCGGTCGTTCATCTCGCGGGTCATCTCGAACAAGGCGCGGCGGTCGTCACCGATGATGATCGGCACGACCTGGCTTTGCCCTTCGCCGACGTTGAGGCCCATGCCCGCCGCCCGCTCACGGAAGTAGCGGGTGTTGGCCCACAGGGTGTCGCGCAGGGTGTCGTCGCGGGTGGCGACCTCGAGGCCCTTGAGGATCCCGCCGACGACCACCGGCGGCAAAGTGCACGAAAAGCCGTAGCCGTTCGTGTAGTAGCGCATGTAGCGGAGGGTCTGGCGCGGCCCGGCCACGAATCCGCCGCCGTGCGCGAAGCTCTTCGAGAAGGTCGCGTACTGCAGCGGGATCTGATCGCGGTGGGCGTAGGCCAAGCCGCGGCCCTTCTCGCCGTAGGCCAAGATCGAGTGCGCCTCGTCGATGAAGACGTGCACGCCGTGCTTCTCGGCCACGGGCAGCAGCGCCTCGAGATCGGCGGTGTCGCCGTCCATCGAGTAGACGCCCTCGAGCACGACCAGGCGGCGCTTGCCCTCGTACTGCGCGAGCACCTCGTCGAGGGAGTTCGGATCGTTGTGATCGAAAAAGGCCAGGCGCGCCTTGGACAGCTTGGCGCCGTCGAGCAGGCACAGGTGGCACTTTTGGTCGAGGATGGCGACGTCGCCCTTGCGCAGGATGCCGGCGAGCGAGCCCATGCCGCCGCCGAAGCCCGAGTTGAAGAGCATCGCGTCTTCGCGTCCGAGCCACTCGGCGAGCTTGCTTTGCAGCTCGGCGTGCAGGGCGTTCATCCCCGAGAGCAGCGGCGAACCGCAGCCACCGGTGCCGTAGGTCTCGAGCGCCTCTTTGGCCGC
Source organism: Polyangia bacterium (assembly GCA_030431075.1). Lineage (GTDB taxonomy): Bacteria > Myxococcota_A > Polyangia > Nannocystales > Nannocystaceae > JAUIJR01. The sequence continues at coordinate 38,281 of JAUIJR010000005.1, forward strand.
CGCGAGCACCTCGGGGTGGGTGGCCAAGCCCAGGTAGTTGTAGGAGCTGAGGTTGACGACCTCGGTGACCTTGCCGCCGCGCCGGATCTTGCCGCGCGGACCGACCGCACCCTGGAGCTCGGGCTCCATCATCGAGAGCGCCCAGGCGTTCGATTCCATCCAGTGAGAGAAACCCTCGGGCGGGACGAGGGGATCGTCGCCATCGGGGAAGAGAAAGTCGGCGAGACTCGGCTCTTCGTGACTCGGATGGGGCTGACTCATGGGTCGAAAAGCGGGGAAATCGGGCGAAGAAGGGGGCCTAGGCGCGATCTGGACCGCGAGCGGCTCTCCCTACCGCCCCTGGGGGCCGCTGTCACGGAAAAAGGAGGTGACGTGCGCGAACCCACGCGGTGAGACGCGAGCTACGCGCCTTTTTGCTCGCGGGCGAAGCGAGGAAAGATCTCCTTGCGGGCGACCTCGTAGTCCTCGGGAAAGTCGATCTCGACGCAGGGCAAACCGGTGACGTCGACGGCCTGGGCGTGGTGCGAGCCCAAGATCGTCTCGATGGCGCGCTCGTAGTAGGCCTGCTGCCCCTCTTCGGTGCGCACGAGCTGATCCAGCGAGCGGTAGAGGGCGTTCGAGAAGCTGGCCGAGAAGTGGGCGACGCCGATGTACTCGCCCAAGCAACGCTCGGGATCCAGCTGCTTGCCGATCTCGACGATGCGCTGGTCTTTGTCGACGACGACCTTGACCTCTTCGTCCCCGCAGGGCTTGGCCTCGACGGCCATGTTGGCCGGCTCCGAGCCCTCGGCCACGCGCTCGATGACCTGCCGGTCGAAAAGCACGTCCCCGTTGAGCAGGATCATGTCGCGGTCCATGAAGTGCTCGGCCGCCCACCACAAGCTCTTGGCCGTGTTGGTCTCGAAAAAGTGGTGGTTGACCACCGGCGTGATCTGCAGATCGGGGTGCTGCTGCGCGGCGTGGCGCAAGATCTGCTCGCGGCGATAGCCCAAGACCAAGCACACCTCTTTGACTCCGACCGAGCGCAGCGCGTCCATCTGGAAGTCGAAAATCGTCCGCTCGCCGACCTCCAAGAGACACTTGGGGCGAAATTCGGTGAGCGGGAACAAGCGGCGCGAGACGCCGGCAACCAACACGACTCCGATCATGAAAAGCTCCTCGACCCGGGGGGACGGGCCTGCGCGCCTCTTACCAACCCGCGGGCGCCGTTGCCACCCGCGAAGGCCCTTTCACGTGCGTTGACGCAAGCCTCGTCCCGATCCCCCTGGTCCATTCGCCCCCCTTGGTGGCCACGAAAGACAGATCTCGTGCCAAAGCGAGGTATACGGCCCCCGATGGCCCAAGACGCCCCCCCGGCGAAGCGCCGCCCCGGCCTGCGCGCCTGGATCATGCCGGTGGTCGCCTTGGGCCTGCTGGCGTGGCTGATGCACCGCTACGACGGCATCGGCGTCATCAAAAAGGTCGCCGATCAACTGGGCTGGCGCTGGCTGCTGCTCATCCCGCCGTGGAGCGCGATCGCCCTGATCACGATCATGGCCTACCGCACGGCCTTGCCCGGCCGCGGCCGCGCGATCCCCTTTTGGGTGTTGCTGCAGATCGAACGCAGCGGGAGCGCCCTCAATGCGCTGCTCCCGCTCGGCAACAACTCCTCGCACATCATCAAGGTCGGCCTGCTGCGCCACTGGTTCAGCTCGGAGAGCATCGTCGCCGCGGCCGTGTGGTGCGCG
>JAUIJR010000305.1 GCA_030431075.1 Polyangia bacterium
CGGGTGCGGGTGCGACCTTGGGCGGCGCGGGCACCTTGGGAGCCTCGACCACTTTGCCGGGCCAGCGGCCGCCGGCGGCGGTGACGGCGACGGCGGGGCGGCCGGCTTCGCTCTCGGTGGCGCGGTCGAGCTCGGGGGCGGGCTCGAAGACCGGCGCCTCGAAGAGTTCCTCTTCGGGCATGGCGGGCACCACCGGCGCTTCGGGCTCGGCGCGGGTCAGCACGCTCTCGCGGGCCGCGGGGACCTCGACCGGGGCTTTCATGACCGGGGCCACGGTCGCCGACTCGCTCGCGTGTTGGCCGAAGCGGGCGCGGGCTTCGCTGACCTTGGCCACGTAGTCGCGGCTGTACTCGGGCAGATCGCTGCCTTCGCGCTGCCACTTGGCCACGTTGCCAGGGCCCGCGTTGTAGGCCGCGATGGCCAGGGTCTCGTCGCCCTCGAAGCGATCGAGCAGTCGCGAGAGGTAGTAGGTGCCGGCGCGGATGTTGAACTCGGGGTCGTGGGCCTTGGGGCGGCGCTCGTCCAGCTCTTTGGCCAGGTGGGCCGCCGTCGCGGGCATCAACTGCATCAAGCCGCGGGCGCCGGCCGAGCTTTTGGCCTCGGGGCGAAAGCGGCTCTCGACCCAGATGACCGCGTTGACCAGGGTCGGGTCGATCCCGTGGGCGGCCGCCTCGCGCTCGACGATCGGCTGGACCAAGGCGATCCGCAGCTGCTCGTCCTCGGAGAAGCCCGGCAGCGGCGTGCTCGGGACCTGACCCTTTTTGGAAGACTTCGCGGCGTGGCTGGGCTCGACGTGGCGGGCGGCTTCGCCGGGCATGCGAACTTGGCCGAAGGTGGCCGAACAACCGGTGCCGAAGAGGGTTGCGCCAATCGCGCAAGTAAGGGCGAGTCGTAGCTTCGCGGTCCGCATGGGTAGAAGCTAGAGAACGCGCGGGCGACTCCCAATTTTCCGACGAATATGTAGGTGCATGTACTCTTGCTCAGGCTCCATGGGCCTTCGTGGTCCTGGATGCGTCGATCGCGCAAGTTCTTAAAATTCGTGAGCTGCGATCACATGCGCAGCCTTGACCCGCACCGCGATTCCTCTAAAGTTCGCATCCCTCGCGCCCGGGCGAGACCTTTCTTTTTCTCCGGGAGCCCGGGGCCGGTCAGGCCCCCGCATGGACGGGCGCATCGTCCTCGAAAGCAACCAAGTTCCGTGAGCGATCAAGCCATCATCCGCACCGGCGGCAAGCAATACCGCGTCGAGACCGGCACCGTCTTGCGCGTCGAGAAACTCGACGCCGAAGTCGGCAGCACCATCGACCTCGACGACGTGCTCCTCGTCGGCACCGGTGAGGGTGCCAAGGTCGGCACCCCCCTCGTCGCCGGCGCCAAGGTCACCGCCGAAGTCACCGGCCAAGGCCGCGGCAAGAAGGTCATCGTCTACAAGTTCCGCCGCCGCAAGCAGTACCGCCGCAAGCGTGGTCACCGGCAGGCCTACACCGAGCTCAAGATCAAGAGCATCACGGGCTGAGCCCCCGCGCTCGGCACTCGACGTTTCAGAAAGAAGGAACCCAGATGGCACATAAAAAAGGTCAGGGATCGATCAAGAACGGCCGCGACTCCAACGCCCAAATGCGGGGCGTCAAGAAGTTCGGCGGCGAGCAAGTGAAGGCCGGCAACATCCTCGTTCGCCAGGTCGGCAACAAGTTCTGGGCTGGCGAAGGCGTCGGCACGGGCAAGGACTTCACCTTGTTCGCGCTGCGCGACGGTCAGGTTCGTTTTTACAAGCGCGGCCGCAACCGCAAGGCCTTCGTGGCCATCGACGCGGTCGAGCTGGCCGCGGCCGAGTAGGCTCGGCCGTAGCGAGCGCGGCTTCGGCCTGCGCTGCGAAAGGCGCCGTTTCCCATGCGATTCATCGACCGCGTACGCATCCAAGTACGCGCCGGTGACGGGGGGAACGGCGCTGTTGCGTGGCGCCGAGAGGCGCACACCCCTCGCGGCGGCCCGGCCGGTGGCGACGGGGGCAAAGGTGGCTCGGTCGTGCTGCGGGCCGACGAGGGCATCACCACGCTGCTCGACCTCAAGTACCAGCAGCACTACAAGGCGGACGCGGGCGGACGCGGCGGCGCCAAGCAAAAAAACGGGCGCGCGGCCGAGGACGTGGTGATCCGGGTGCCGGCGGGGACCACCGTCTACTTCGAGGGTCTGGCCGGCGAGCCCGGCGAAAAGCCGCCCTGGTTGCGCGACGAAGGCGGGGCCGAAGACGAGATGGAGGTCGTCTACGTCGGAGGCGAGGACGACATCGTCTTGTTCGAGGAGGACGAAGTCGAGATCGAGCGCGTCGACGACGAAGGTCCGCGCGACTTCGAGGCCGGCGAGATCATGGGCGACCTGACCGAGGCCGGAGAGAGCTTGGTGGTCGCGCGCGGCGGCCACGGTGGTCGCGGTAATCTGCACTTTCGCAGCGCGACCAACCGCGCCCCCGAGACGGCCGAGCCCGGTCGACCCGGCGAGGCCTTTTGGATCCGCCTCGAGCTCAAGTTGCTCGCGGATGTCGGCATCGTCGGCTTCCCCAACGTCGGCAAGTCGACGCTGATCCGTCGGATCTCGCGCTCACGCGCGGAGGTCGGCGACTACCCCTTCACGACCTTGGTGCCGCAGCTCGGCGTGGTCGAGCTTCCGGGCATGCGCAGCTTCGTCGCCGCCGATGTACCGGGTCTGGTACGTGGTGCCTCGGAGGGCCGCGGTTTGGGTCACGCTTTTTTGCGGCACCTCGAGCGCACGCGTGTGCTCTTGCACGTGCTCGCGCCCGATCCCGAAGAGGGACGCGAACCGCTGGCCGACCTCGAGGCCCTCGAAGCCGAGCTGAGCGCCTACGGCGAGATGTTCGAGGGACGTCCGCGCGTGGTCGCGCTCAACAAGATCGACACGCCCGAGGGCGAAGCGTTGCTCCAGGACACGAAACGGGCGCTACGGCGTCGAAACATCCCCTTGTTCCCGATCTGCGCGCAGACGGGGGAGGGGGTCGAGCGCTTGCTCGAGGCCTTGTGGCGTCGACTCGAGATGGTCGCCCAGCTCGAGGCGAAGGAGGACGACGCGCGCTAGCCGAAGCGTGCCGCCGCCTACGCTGAAGATCCGAGTCGTAGTCGAGGGGGCCGAAGAGCGCCGCGACCGCCGGCCGAAGCCGGGGCTGCGCGGGCATGGGCGGGTGGCGACGCCCCGGCCCCGTTGGTAGCCTGAGCGCCGTGCCCAAAACGCCACTTACGTCGGGCGGCTCCTCGACGACCTGGCGAGCAATGTGGCCTTTGTTGGCCTTCGTGCTCGCGCTGATCGTCTCGTACTCGGAAGCCACGCCCGCACGCGCTGGGCCACCCGCGCCGCAACGCCCGGGCCAGTCGCAACCGGCGGCCCAACCGGCCGCGGCACCCGCTGCGGCACCGGCCGCGGCACCGGCACAGGCACCCGCGGGCGCACCCGCCCAACCGGCGGCTGCACCGGGGGCCGCCCCGCCGCCCCCGGCCCCGGCGGGCATCGACACCAGCCGCCGCGAGACCGAGGTCTACGGCGATCGACTCGACGCCCTCGAGAGCGATGTCGTGGATCTCAAAGATCGCATCTTTCGATCCAAAGCTCGCCTCGCGCTGCTCAAAGAGACGGTGCTGCACGGGGTGATGGCCGGTTCGCGCGTGGTGCTGGTGCACCGCAACGTGATGGGCAGCCAGTTCCGCCTGGTCGAGGTGCGCTACAAGCTCGATGGCGCGCAGATCTTCGCGCGGCGCGACGAGAGCTCGGGCGCGCTCGACGAGCAAGACGAGATCGTGATCTTCGACGGCAACTTGGTGCCCGGGCCGCACACCGTCTCGATCGAGCTGACCTACCGTGGTCGGGGCTTTGGGGTCTTCAGCTACCTCAACGGCTACACCTTCGAGAGCCGCAGCTCGCACAACTTCACCGCCCCGGAAAACGGCGCGCTGCGCTTGGTGAGCGTCGGCTACGAGAAGGGCAACCTCACCACCGAGATGCGTGACCGACCCGCCGTCGACTGGCAGTCGGTGCCCCTCGACGCCTCGGGCAAGCCACGGCCCAAACAGCCGACCCAGAACCCGACCAAGCAACCGGCCGCCGGCACGTCCGGGACGGCTTCACCGAGCGGCGCCGCCAAGGGGGGCTGATCCCATGGCGCGGCGGGCGGGTCCTGGGCTGCGGCTCGCGCTGACCACGGTCGCGCTGAGCTGGTCGCTCGTGGCCGCGCCTGCCTTGGCGGCCAAGCCCGGCCTTTCTGGATCGCAGGCCCTGGCCCGCGCTTCGGCCATTCGCAAAGACCTGTCCGAGATCGTCCAAAAGGCGCGCGCGCCGAGCACCAAAAGCGAGGCCGAGCTGGCCGAGCGCTTGGTCGAAGGGCAGCTCAAGCTGACCGACGAGGACCCCGAAGGTGCGGCCATCGTCTTTTTGGATCTGCTCGAGAACCACCCGGGCACGCCGGTCGCCAAGCAGGCCTTGGTCTACCTCGGCGAAGCCCTGGTCGAGCTCGGCATGCACAAGTGGGCCACCGAGGTCTTTGGTCGCAACTTGTCGGACACCGATGTCGAGGCGAAGCGCTTTCATCAGCGCAGCTTGGCGCGCTTGTTGGTGTTGGCCGCCCCCGCGCGCAAAGAGGGCTTCGCCCGCCGTCCGGGCCTGAGCGCCACGCCCGAAGTTCGCGCCCGCCTCGAGGCGGTGGGCGTGAGCGTCGAGCAAGGCGCACCCGAGGGCAGCTTGGCCGACACGGACGTCGAGCGACTCGTCGCCTGGGTGGAGCGCCTGCCCCTCGATCAGCGCGAGCCACAGCTGAGCTACGCCTATGGGCGCTGGCTCTTCTTGCGCGGTCTGCCCGAGCGGGCCCTGGCGCCGCTCGAGGTCGTCGCGCCCATCGACGAGAGCTTGGCCGAAGGCGGACGCGCGCGGCCCTACCGGATCCGCGCCGCCTATGTCGCCGGTGCCGCCGCCCTGAGCACGGGAGACCTCGAAGCTGCGGTCGCCCGCTTCGACGCGATCACCAAGATCCGTACCCGCGACGAGCGCGACCGGGCGATCATCGAGCTCTCGTGGATGGCGCTCGGCCGCATCTTCCACGACGAAGGGGACATCGATCGCAGCGTCGACGCCTACCGCAAGATTTCGCGCGACTCGGTCTACTTCCCCGAAGCGATGTACGAGACCGCGTGGACCCTCTTGCGGGCGGGTCGCAACGAGGCGGCCATCACGGCCTTGGACCTCTTGTTGGTCTACGACCCCGAAAGCCCGATCGTTCCCGAGATCAAGCAGCTGCGCGGCAAGGTGCGCATCCAAGAGCGCGACTGGCCGGGGGCCGAGCGCGAGTTTTTGGAGCTGCGCCGCGAGTTCTCGGATCTCGGTCAGCGCGTGGGCAAGAACCTGCAAGCGCAGTCGGGGGCGGGGGACTGGTTTGCCTCGGTGGTCGCCGAAGACATGCCGCACTTCGCCATCGACGCGCTGATGCCCGTCGAGGCGGCGCGCTTGGCCGAGGCCCTGCCGCGCGCGGTGCAAGCGAGGGACTTGGCCCGCGAGGTCGGGATCTTGCGCCAAGAGCTGGACGACGTGCGCACCTTGTTGGCGAAGATGGAGGTCGCCGTCGACGCCCGCGAACGCGCCCAGCTCTTCGACGACCTCGCCGCCTACATGGCCGGTCTCGACGCGGCCGAGCTCGAGCTGCTCGAGGTGCAAGAGTCGATCTTGTTGCGCGTGCGGGTGGCGGCCAAGAACAGCGGCCTCGAGCGCATCGACAACCGTCGACGCGAACTGCGACGCGTGGTCGACGACTACGCCAGCGGCGAGAAGTCGCAGCTGGTCCAAGGCGAGCGCTTGCAGAAGCTGGGCGAGGCCAACCACAACTACGAGCTGGCCATCGCCGCCCTCAAGGCCCAGCTGGTGGCCTCGGAGCGCTACTACGAGCAGACCCGCGCGCGCCAAAAGCTCGACGACCAGGGCTTTTTGGCCCAGGCCGCCCAGATGCGCGACGAGATCGCTTTGCTCGAGGCCGACGCGCGGGCCCAACGTGACGAGATCGACGAGCTGCGCACCGAGCTTCGTTTCGACGCCCCGGCCAAGCAACGCCAGCGCAAGGTGCTCGCCGAGTACGGGGCCTTTTTGGAGCGCTACTGGGTCGAGGCCTCGAAACTCAACTCGGATCCCAAGGCGCGCGAGGCCTGGGCCGAGCTCGCCAAACTGCGCCAGCAGATCCAAGCCGCGCGCCGGGTCGTCGACGCCGCCGCCCTCGATCGCCTGCAGCGGGCCATCGTGATCTTGCAAGAAGAGCGGGTGAACCTCGACGCCTACCTCGTGGAGATGGAGGCGATGCAGGCGCGCACCCGCGGCTTGGTGGGCGAGGTCATGCAGGCGACCACGCACGATGTGGTCGCCGAGCTGCAAAATCTGATCGTGCGATCCGAGGTCGGTCTGCTCGACGTGGCGTGGGCCATCCAAGAGGTCGAAGCCGAGGAGATCCGGCGCCTCGAGATGTCGCGCGACCGGGACCTGCGCGAGGTCGATGCCTTGATGCAACAAGCGATGGAGGAGCTTCAATGAGCGCTCCGCGTCGCGCGTGGTTGATCGCGGGCTTGGCCAGCTGGTCGTTAGCCGGCTCGGCCTTCGCGGCCCCGCCGGTGCAGCGTCCCGGGGCGCAGACCCCCAAAGGCCCGAGCGCGCCGCCGGCCATGCCCGGGATGCCCGGCGCGGCCGCCCCCCCGCTGCCCGACGCGAGCCAAGCGCCCTTGGTCGCGCC
>JAUIJR010000306.1 GCA_030431075.1 Polyangia bacterium
CCGTCGCCGTCGCCGTCGCCGTCGCCGTCGCCGTCGCCGTCGCCGTCGCCGTCGCCGTCGCCGTCGCCGTCGCCGTCGCCGTCGCCGTCGCCGTCGCCGGTGATGGTGTCGAAGTTGTCGCTGTTGATGACGAGGCAGTCGCCGCCCTCAACGGGGGTGGTCACGAAGTCGGAGCCCAAGGTCACTTCGACCAAGGTCACGTTCTCGAGGGTTCCGACCATCATGTCGGCGCCGGCCACCTCGGTGTAGGTGATGGTGCCGCCGGTTTGGAAGAACTGCTTCGCAAACTCGGTCGCGGTCTCGTCTTGGAAGACGCGGACGCAGTCGACGCAGGTCGCGTAGTTGCTGTTCTCGGTCGAGTCGAGCGCGACGGCCGTGTCGAGGGGCGGCGCGCCACTGTAGAAGAGCTCGATCTGGAGCGAGTCGGGATCCGCCGCGCCGATGTTGGGGTCAACCAGGGCCGCGATGACCGAGGCGTTGTTGGCGTTGCCGGCCGGGATCCACATGGATCCGACGATCTCGGTGCAGCCGTCGCCATCGCCGTCGCCGTCGCCGTCGCCGTCGCCGTCGCCGGTGGTGCTGGTGGTCTCACCGGTCGCTTCGCCGGTGCTGCTGGTGGTGGTGTCGTCTTCGGAGGTGCTGGTGGTCCCGTCATCGTCGCCGTTGACGGAGACGACACAACCAGTCGCCAAGAACAAGGAGGTGTACGCGAGGGTCTTGAAACGCATTGGTTACTCTTTTGGTGGTGGAGTGTGCCCTTGGACGCGCGGATCCGCTGATCCTTCACCGCGCCAGGCACGAGGATGCGGGGGATAGCACATGTCAGGCGACTCGCCCAAGACCCGATTTGTCCCGGCTAGATGGCGTTCAGGAGCAAAAGTCGCTCTGTAAAGGGCCGCCGTGAGCGGGTAGGATGTCTCGATGCAGCGCCTGGGGATCTTGGCCGTCGTGATGGGCTTTGGAATGGCCCTTGGGAGCGCGTGTGACCGCGGTAGCAAGGAGGGCGAGCTTTGCTACAGCTCCACCGCGGACAGCAGCGACTGCGCCAAGGGGTTGGTCTGCGCAAAGTGCGCAGAGGGCAACATCTGTGTTCGAACCGAGGGACAGCGCGACGAAGTGGCCCTGCGGGTACCGGGCCGGCAGTGCGAGCGCCTGACCGGTGTGGCGGATCGCAGCGAGATCGAGCGCGGCGTGCCCTAGCCCGCGACGGGGCGCGGCGATGCGGGTCGGCGCAAGGCGACGAGGGTGCCGCAGCCGCCGTTGGCCCGCGTGCGCGCGACCGAGGAGCGGCGGACCTCGAGCCCGGCGCGACGCATCTTTTGGTACGCCGCTTGGTAGTCGGCGTCGTCGACCGCGGAAAAGGGGCTCGTCGGCACCGGGTTGTACGCGTACAGGTGCACCAAGACGCCCAAGGGCTGGGCGCGCTCGATGAAGGCTTCGAGCTCCGCGGCCCCGTCATTGAGACCCGCGACCATCAAGTAGGCGAGGGCGAAGCGACGACGCCGGCGTTGGCTCGCGGTGGCCAGCAGCGGGCCGAGGGCACCGTAGAGCCGCTCGAGGGAAGGCCCGCGCGGCACCGTTCGGGCGCGGACTTCTTCGCTACCGGCGTGCACCGAGATGGTGAGCCCGCGGTGCGGAAGCTCGAAGACTCGCGCCAAGTTTCGCGTGGGTCCGCCGGAGCTGGTGAGCGTCACGGGCGTCCCCGCGGCGTGGCTCTCTCGGATGAAGGCCGACGCGGCGTCGAAATTGTGGAGGGGTTCGCCGACCCCCGAGAGTGTGACGCGGGCCACCCGCGCCCCGCGGGCACGGACGGCGCCGACTTGCCCGTGCAGCTCTTCGAGCTCGAGGTTGCGGCCGAGTCCGTTTGCCCCCGAGGCACAAAAGGGACAGCCGACGGCGCAGCCGACCTGGGTCGAGATGCAAAGCGAGTCGCCGCGGTAGAGGACGGCCTCGACCTGCGCACCGTCGCCCAGGCGCACGGCGAACTTGCGATTGTCGCCGCCTTGGTGCTCGCCCGCGATCTCGACCCCTGCGGCCACGCCACTCCCTAGCGCAACCCGAAGCGCAGGCCAAGGGCGAGTCCGCGTGGTATCACCGCGTCATGCCCTCGCGCTCGACCCCGGGCCCCCTCTCTCGCCCGGGACGACTCGCCCGCAGCGCCCCCCGCGGCTCGGCCCGCAGCTCCACCCGCCGAACCACTAGCGGCCTGCGTTGCTTGCTGCTGAGCGCGAGCATGCTCGCTTGCCGGCCACCGGCCAGCTTGGAGACGGCGCCGCCCGCTTCGGGCAAGGCTCAGGTCCCGGTCGCGGTGGCCGAGCCGGCGCCCGAGCCCTTGCCCGCGGCCAAGGGTCCCCTCGAGCTTCTTCCGGCCCGAACGGCGGCGGTCTTCGAGATCCGCAGTCCCGCGCGGCTGCTCGTCGAGCTCGGTCTGCCCGAGGTGCTCACCCACGGCGGGCTCGTCTCGCAAGGCGCCCAGATGATGGTCGACGCCGAGACGCGCGCGCTCATCGAGGATCCGGAGCGCCTGCGCGAGTACGGCGTCGATCCGACGGGCTCGATGGGGGTGGCCTTGCTCGACGCGTCGGCCGGTGCCTTCGTCGCTTGGATCAGCTTGAGCGATCCCCAGCGCGCGGTAGAGACCCTCGAGGCGCGCAGTGGCCGGAGCCTCGAGTTTCGCGGATCGCGAGGCGGGCAGGTGGCCCGCCTTTCGGATGCCGACGACATCGTCTTGCGTGACGGCATCATGCTCTTCGTCCATGTCGACGCGATCGATCGCGCCCCCTTGGACTACGCGCGGGCCGTCGCCGACGCCGATCCGCGGGTGGGCCTGGCCAGCGACGACGACTTTCGAGCGGCCTTCGCCGACGGGGACGCGGCGCTCGCCCGCACCTACCTCGTTCCGCGTGAGCTTTTGGCGGCCCTGCGGCGCAGCGCCGATGGTCTCGACTGGCAAGAGGCCTCGCGGCTCGAGCTGGAGCGGACCTTGGAGCAGATGCGAGCCAGCGGGGCCCCGGCGGCCGAGATTCAGCGCATGGAGGCGGAGCTCGACTACCTGCGGCAGTCGATCGCGTCTCAGCGCAGCAAGGACGACGCGGCCTGGAAGCTCGCGGGCGATGTGCTGGAGCCGATTCGCTTCGTCGCGGCGAACATGAACGCGGGCCCCGGTCGCATGTGGGCCGACATCGCCGTAAAGCTCGACGACTCGCAGGCCATGCTGCGTCGCATCTTTGGCGAGACGGGCCGGCCCAGCCGACTGCTGGAGGTCCTCGAGCTTCCGCCGGGGGCGGTCGGTGAACTCGGCTTCGATCCGGACGAGCTCTATACCTTCGTGCGCCGCTTCGCCGAGGCCAACGACGAGGACTTCGCACGCTTCGAGGCCGAGCTGCAGCGCGAACTCAACTTGGACCTGCGCCGCGACGTCTTTGGAAACCTGGCCGGCTTCGGGGGCGGCGCCGTGTACTTCGACGGCCCACCCAAGCTCGGTGCAAAGCGGCCAGCCGACGAACAGGTCGATTTTGCGGTGAGCTTGGAGCTCCGCGACGAGGCGAAAATGAACTCCACCCTCGCCGCGATGGCCCGCAAGGCGCGTGACCCCGCGATGAAGAAGGACCGCAGCACCGGCGGCTGGTCGATCGAGGTCGACAAGGAGATGACCGTGCGCGTCGCGGTGCTCGACGGTGCGCTGTGGGTGAGCTCGGATCTCGCCTTGATGCGGCGCGTCTCGGCCGGCAAGTCCGGCGGGGCGATGGCCAAGCTCGAACGTGTAGAGCTGCGCGCGCCCTTCGAGGCCAAAGACCCCTTCGCGCGGGGCTTTTTGGAGTTCGCCTTTCCGATCTGGCTGGCCTCGCACGGGGTCTACCCGCGCACCATCGAGGACTTCGAGCGACGCTTTCACTACTACCGAGACCTCGGCCCGGAGCGGGCCGAGAAGGTCGCCTGGTCGAGCACGACGCGCCGCAAGAAGGCTCGCTTGGCCAAACTCTACAAAAAGCTCAACGCCGGCGAGATCGCCGAGCGCCAAGCCGAAGTCGAAGCGCAGGTCGCCTTGGCGCGCCGCTTCGGGCACCTGAACGCCCACGGGCGCCGAAGCGCCGACGGGCTCGAAGGGACGATCGAGTTGGTGCACGAGGGCAAGACCTTCATGGGACTCGTGTTGGACTTCGTCGATGCCTCGCAACAGGCGAGCGAGGGGGACCCCGACTTGCGCGGCCTGCGAGACGAAGTGCGCGACTTGGAGTACGAGATCGAGCAAGACCGTTACCGCGAGCTCGATCGCTGGATGGAAAAACACCCCGATCAGTCGGCACCGGCCTTTCCGATCCCCTGATCGGGGGCCTGCGAAACGGGGAGGGTAGGTCGTGAACCGGGCTTCGATCGTGAGTCGCTTTCGGGCCCAGGCCTTGGATCCCGCCGGGGCGGGTCAGTGGGCCTTGCGTGAGGATCTGTGGATTGCGGTCGACGCGAGCGGTCGGGTCGCCGCCGTCGAGGACTGGCGCGATCAAGGCTGCGATTTGGATCTGCGCGAGATGGGCGTGCTCATGCCCGGCTTCGTCGACGCGCATCTGCACTTTCCTCAGACGCGAGTCATGGGCCAGGCGAGCGGGCCCTTGTTGCCGTGGTTGGCCGACAGCGTGTTTCCCGAGGAGACCCGCTTCGCCGACGCCGACTACGCCGCCGAGGTCGCCGAGGAGTTTTGCATGGCCCTGCTCGAGGTGGGGACCACGGCGGCTTTCGTCTACGGCTCGGCGCACGCGTCGGCGAGTGAGCGCCTCTTCGCCCGCCTCGAGTCGCTGGGCTTGCAGGCGATCGCGGGGCCGGTGCTCATGGACGGGGATGCCCCGCCGGAATTGACGATCGGCGTCGAGGCGGCGGAGTCCGGGCTCGAGGCGCTGCGGACACGCTGGCACGGGGCGGCCGAGGGTCGACTGCGGCTGGGCGTCATCCCCCGGTTCGCCTTGTCGTGCAGCCCGGCCCTGATGCAGATGGCGGGTCGCTATGCGCAGACCCATGAGCTGTGGATCAGCACGCACATCGCCGAGACGGTGGACGAGTACGCCGCGGCCTGCGAGCGCTTCGGCGCCTCGGACTATCTCGAGGTCTACGAACGCTTTGGCTTGGTCGGGGCCCGCACGGTCTTGGCCCACTGCATCCACCTCGACGAGGGGGAGTGGACCCGCCTGCGGACAGCCGAGGCCATCGTCGCGCACTGTCCGGACTCGAACGACTTTTTGGGCTCGGGATCGATGCCGACGGCCGCGCTCATCGACCCGCCGGTGGCGATTACGGTGGGCAGTGATGTGGCCGCGGGCCGAGGCTTTTGCATGCGCGCGCATCTGCGTGCGGCCTACGACTGTGCCTTGCGCGGAGGGCTACGCCTGCGTCCGGAGACCCTGCTCGACTGGGGGACCGCAGGCGCGGCCGCACGACTGGGTTTTGAGAGCCGAGGCTCGCCCTTTCGGGTCGGGGCCTGGGCCGACTGGATCTGCGTCGGGGTGCCCCGCTGGGCCAAGAGCGTGGAGGCGATGAGTTCGGCCATCGTCTTCGACCCGAGCTTCACGCGGGTCGAAGGGGTGTGGTTGTTGGGGCGACGTCGCTGGTGAGCCCCGCTCAGCTGTCTGTCTCCGCCTCGCTCTCCGGGAGCTCGCGGGCCAAGAGCCACCACAGATGTTCGCGCGCGCGCTGCTCGGGGTCTCGAAGGCAGCTTCGGGCCTCCCGCACGCCTTGGGCGTCGCGGGGGCGCGGGCCGAGCACGCTTTGAAACTCCGTCGCCCCGTGAATGGCGAGCTCGAGCGCGTCGAGGCTCGCCCGGGCCGCGTTCTCGATCTCTCGGCGGCTGGCGCCGGGATGCAGGCCCAGTCGGTCAAAGGCGTTGTCGAGCGCGCGCGCGCGCCAAGGCTCACTCATCGCACTCCCGAGCCATGGGCCAGTCGCTGGGTGGTCGCCCGCGTCGGTAGCAAGGGACGCAGCCGTTCGACGATCGAGCGCAAGTCGCCCCACATCTCATGACTCAGGGCCTCGCGTCCCCGATCGGCCAAGGCGCGGGCGCGCGGCAGGTCCGTCGCGCGATCGAGGTCCGCACACAGCTGCTCGAAGAGCATGCCCCATGAGCGCGGGTCTCGGAGCCAAGCCGACTCCCCCAGCTGGGCGACACCGCGGGTCTGCCGCTGAAGGTCGACTGCGTCGGCGCGTCCCCGGGCGGCGTCGATCTGGACGGCCAACTCTTCGAGCATCTGTCGCTCGCGTGGACTGCCGCGCAAGCTGACCCAAGTGTTGGCCCAGGTCAGTGTGCTCAGGGCCTGCGACTCGAGCTCGCGCAGTCGACGTTGATCGTCGAAGCCTTCGAGCTCGGCCTCGAGTTCGACCGCGAGGTGTCGCGCGCGGCCCAGAGCATCGGGGTCGAGTCGGCCTTCGTCGCACAGCGAGGCGAGTTCGTCGATCCTCGCCTCGTAGCCGGCGAGTTGGTCGAGGGCCTCGCGGTCGCGCTCGCGGAAGGCGAGCCCCTTGAGCTCGGCCGCGCGTCCACGCAGGCGGTCGATACCGCTGCGAAGGGCCTGCCCGTCGGCGGCGGGGACGAGCAAGAAGGTCACGGCTTCGCGCACCCCCAGCCCCGCGGGGAGCTTCGCGCGGGCCGAGAGGCGCCCGCTGCGGTCGAGCTCCAAGATCACCTCGAGCTCACTGCCGGCGGGGATCCGGTGGGCGGCCTGCTCGACCCGCACTTCGAGCTCGCCGATCCGTCGGCACAGATGGGCGCG
>JAUIJR010000307.1 GCA_030431075.1 Polyangia bacterium
AGAGGCGGGCTGGGCAGAAGCAGCGGTCGGCGAACTCTCCACGCGCGCAGGGTATCAAGGCTCGCTTGCGCGCGGCGCTCACATCTCGACCAGCACCCGGGGGGCCGAGGCGGTGCGCGCATCGGCAGGGCGCCGCCGGATCTTTTGGTCGCGGACGGGCATCGTCCGGGATTGGTATTTGCCGTTGACCTCGACGTCGGCGAACTCGGCCGGCAGGCCGATGCCCCCCTTTTTGGGGGCCGCCGACTCGACATGAAAGTGGATGTGGGGGGCGGTGCTCCGGCCGCTGTTGCCCACCTTGCCCAGGGGCTGACCCCACTCGACCCAGTCGCCCTCTTTGACGAGCACCGAACCGGGGATCATGTGCCACAGCTGGCTGTACTCCCCGAAACCGTGGTCGATGATGACCCCGTTACCGCCGCCTTTGCCCATCTGTTGGGGGCGGTTTTCGGGCACGCCATCCCGGGCCAGGATCACGCGGCCTGGAGCCGGCGCGTACAGGGGCTTGCCGTAGCCGTAGTAGTCGCGGTTCGAGCTGCGCGCGCCGGCCCCCCAGCGGCCGTTCTTGGTCACGACGAGGTCGTAGGCGTAGCGCTGGGTCACCGAGCCGTGGTGCTTGTTCGTCTCTTGTAGGCGGCCGCCGTGGGCCACCGTCCAGCTGCCGCTGCTCATGAAGTCGAAGCGGTTCACGCAGCGGTACTCCTCGGCCGGGTGGCTCAAGTCGTTGCGAAAGGGGTGCTCGCGGATCAGCAAGCGGGCCATCCGGCCTTGGCCATCCAAGGCGAACTGGTAAAGGAGCATCGAGAGCTTCTCGTCCTCGCGCCCGTACACGACCAGGCCCGAGTACCAGCGCAGGGGGCCCTCGGCGTGGACCCGCTCTTCGACCACCCCCAAGGCGCGTCCGTAGCGCTTTTGGATCTGCGCGCTGACCTTGGCGAGGCGGTCGCGCTTGTTTTTTTGGCGCAGCTCCTCGCTCATCCAGCTCTCGAGACCCTCGGTCTGGCCGTTGGACATCGCCGCGATCAGGCGGTTGGCCTCTTCGAGCACCGTGGAGTCCGGATGCTTCTCGGCGTAGGCGGCCGCCTTGCGACTGTCGAGCCAGGCGGGGCCGCGCAGCTGTCCGCCGGCGCAGGCACTTCCCACGAGTGCCAGGGCGATGAGGGGAGCGGCGAGGCGGCCGGGCACGGATGCATCTTGCCAAAGGCCCGGCTCGAGGACAGCCATCGGGCGGGCGAAGGCGCACCAAATGCGAAATGTAGGCGCGTATCGGATAGACTTCGGGGGATGGCCCTTCAGGGCGAAGACCGGCTCGAGCGCGTCCCGCGCGAGGACATGGAAGGCCTGGGGCTCACACCCCAAGAGCTCTTCTTGATGAGCCGAGTCGACGACGCGAAGCCCACCGTCGACGACCTCATCCGCGAAAGCGGCCTCCCGGCCAAGCAGGTCAAAGATTCGCTGGCCCGCTTGGTGGACCTCGAGCTCGTGCGTCGGATCCGCGTTCAGCGCCGGGTCCCGACCGGCTCGCATGACGCGGCCGCGGCCTCGGTGGCCAATCGGCACGCCCGGCGACTTCGTGCGGCCTTGCAGGGGGGTCGGGTGGACTCCCGTCCCGCGACGCGCCCCGACAGCCGGCCGGCCGAGGCCGAGGGGGCCCCAGAGCCCCGACCAGAAGCGGAGCGCTCCGGCGCACACATGGTCTTGCCGGAGCCCGGCTCGGCACTCGAGACCCCGATGGTCGACGAGCGCGACCCGCGTCTCGATGCCGACTTGGACCTGCCGATGGAACGCCAGCGGGCGGTGCTCGGCATCTACGACAAGCTCGGCACGGTCAACCACTTCGAGCTGCTCGGCATCACGCCGACCAACGACGTGGGGGCGATTCGACGCGCCTACCACAAGCTGAGCCGACGCTTTCACCCCGACGCCTACTACGGCAAGAATATTGGGGATTTTCGAGTCGTATTGGAGGAACTCTTCAAGGCCGCCCGGGCCTCGCACGACCTTTTGATCAGCAGCGAGAAGCGTGACGCCTACGTCGAGCGTCTGCTCGAGATCGAGCGCCACAAGATGCAGGTGGCCGAGGCCAAGTCCCGCGAGGCCGACCGGCGCCGTGAGATGCGCGAGGCGCTCGAGCGCCAACGGATCGAGGCGCTCGAGGCGAAGCGCAACGAGGCCGCACGTCGTGAGCGTGAAGAGCGCGACCGCCGGCGCAAGGCCAAGATGCACAGCCGCCTGGTCGGTCGAGAGGCCCGCGAGTCGAAGGCGCGCGAGCACATTCGCGCGGCCGAGGCGGAGCTGCGGGCCGACAACTACGGCGCCGCCGCCGGCCTCTTTCGCCTGGCCATGGACCTCGTCCCCGAGCGGGCCGACTACCACGAGCGCTGGACAAAGACCCTGACCGAGGCGAACCGGCGTCGCGCCCACGTGGCCTTGGAGAACGCGCGCGGCTTGGTGGAGCGGGGCAACGAGGTCGAGGCCGCACACTTTTTCGAAGAGGCGGCCCGCGCCGAGCCGACCGCGATCAACCAAGCGCGGGCCGCGGCCTATCTCGCCTTGCGTGGTGACGGCAAGGCGGTCGACCGGGCCCGCGGCGCGCTGGAGGTCCTGCGCAAGGGTGAAGATGAGGCTACGGCCGAGGAGTTGGCCGAGATCCACGTGCTTTGCGCGGAGGCCTACATGCGTTTAGGGCAGCTGCATACGGCCAAGACGCAGCTCGAAGCGGCCAAAGACTATGATCCGCGCCACCCACGGCTCACGATTCTTCTGAAAAAGCTGAAAGTGGGATAGCCTGCGTTCGGCCTTCCGGGCCCCCGAATAAGGCAAATTGCGCATGGAGACCGTCGTCGGCATCGACCTGGGAACGTCCAACACCGTCGTAGCTATCGTCGAGGATGGCATCCCGACGGTCATCCCCAACAAGGGTGGCTACAAGACCACCCCCTCGATGGTGGCCATATCCGAGTCCGGAAAGCGCTTGGTGGGTCACATCGCCAAACGCCAAGCGGTCACCAACGCGTCGAACACGGTCTACGCGGCCAAGCGCTTCATCGGCCGCAAGTTCGACTCGCCCATGGTCAGCTCGGTGATGCAGACCTGCCCCTACGCCATCGTGGAGGGGCCCCATGGCGACGTCCGCGTGCAGCTGCGCGACCACGTCTACTCCGTCCCCGAGATCAGCGCCTTCATCTTGCAAGAGCTGCGACTGGTCGCCGAGCAGTATCTCGGCGAAGAGGTCGAAAAGGCGGTCATCACCGTTCCGGCCTACTTCAACGACAACCAGCGCCAGGCCACCAAAGACGCGGGCCGCATCGCCGGCCTCGACGTCATCCGCATCATCAACGAGCCCACCGCGGCCGCCTTGGCCTACGGCTTCGGCAAGGACTTCGAGCGCAAGGTCGTGGTCTACGATCTCGGCGGCGGCACCTTCGACGTGTCGATCCTCGACATCGGCAACGGCGTGTTCGAGGTCATTTCGACCGCCGGCGACACCTTTTTGGGTGGCGAGGATTTCGACTTGCGCGTGATGGACTGGCTCATCTCCCAGTTCCAAGAAAAGACGGGCGTCGACGTCCGTGACGACCGTATGGCCCTTCAGCGCTTGCGCGACGCGGCCGAAAAAGCCCGCTGCGAGCTCTCGATGGCCCGCGAGTCACTCGTCGACTTGCCCTTTTTGTACACGACGGCCAACGGCGAGACCCACCACCTCCAAGAGCGCCTGACCCGCGACGCCCTCGAGCAGATGACGGGCGACTTGGTTCAGCGCACGGTCGACATCTGCCAGCGCACCTTGTCCGACGCCAAGGTCGACCCCAGCGACCTCGACGACGTGATCTTGGTCGGCGGCATGACCCGCATGCCGCTGGTCCAAAAAGAGGTCGGCGAGTTCTTCGGCATGGAGCCCTGCAAGGGCGTCCACCCCGACGAGGTCGTGGCGCTCGGCGCCTCGATTCAGGCCTCGGCCCTGGTCGACGACTCCCAAGACCTGCTCTTGCTCGACGTCACGCCCCACAGCTTGGGCATCATGATCGTCGGTGGCTTCTTCCACACGCTGATCGAGCAAAACACGACGGTGCCCACCAGCGCCTCGCACATCTTCACCACCGTCCGCGACAACCAGACCTCGGTGAAGATTCTGGTGCTCCAAGGCGAGTCCGAAGACGCGACGCAAAACGAACTCCTCGGCGAGTTCGTGCTGACCGACCTTCGCCCGGCCCCCCGCGGCCAAGTCGAGGTCAAGGTGACCTTCTCCATCTCGGCCGACGGCATCGTCTCGGTGGCCGCCCAGGACCTCGAGACGGGACGCGAGCAGTCCATCACGGTCACCGCGACTTCCGGCCTGACCGAAGACGAGCTCAGCAAGCTGGTCGAAGAGTCGGCCGGCTACATGGTCGAGGTGCGTCAGTCCGAAGAGGCCGAGCGCGCCAACCAAAAGATCAAGGGCCTGATCTCCGAGATCAACAAGCTCTTCCCCACGGTCGAGGGCGTGATGTCCGGAACCAGCTTCGGCCGCGACGCCATCTCCAAGGCCCGCGCGGTCGTCGAGCGCGCCGAAGGCGAAGTCGACAGCAAGGACGTCCGCGTCCTCGGCGAGCTCACCGAGAGCCTCGAGCGCACCTTGAACATGTTCAAGGGCGTCGTGTCGAAGACCTCGATCGAGTAGCATTCAGGCAGGTGGCGGACGAACCGGCCCAGTATGAAGCCAAGGGGCTGATGTTCGTCACGGCGCTGGCCTACTACCAGCGCCGCTTCGGCATCGAGGCGGTTGACCACATCTTGGCGGGCACCTCCGAGGAGACGCGCGCGGCCTTCGAAGACACGCTGGTCAACGCCTGGTACCCCGAGCGCCACCTGCGGGACCTGGTGGTCGGCGTGCACCGAGAGCTGGTCCATGGCGACGATGCAGCCTTCTTGGAGCTGATGCGCGAGGTGGCCCTGTCCGGCATCAACCGCTTTTTTCGCGTGGTGATGTCGATGGCCTCGGCCCGGTTCACCCTCAAA
Source organism: Polyangia bacterium (assembly GCA_030431075.1). GTDB lineage: Bacteria > Myxococcota_A > Polyangia > Nannocystales > Nannocystaceae > JAUIJR01. Next base: position 4,999 of record JAUIJR010000307.1, read on the forward strand.
AAAGCGCCGGTCCTCTACACCCGTCTGCGCCGCGGCCCCTCGAAGCTGGTGGCCGAGTTCCCCGAAGACAGCCGCGTCCTCATCCACTACCACGACTACCCCTACGCCGAAGACGGCGCCTACCGCCTGGTCTCCGTCGCCAACTGCCAAGCCCTGGTGGTCGCCTCCAACGGCTACGTCCCGACCACCCGCATCGTCGAGGCCGAAGGGATGCGGATGACGCTGGAAATCGAGCTGCGAAAGTAGACGCAGCACGGTCCGTTGGACCGCTCATGCCACCCATGCCTTTGCGACCCGCTGAGACTGTCCCTTTTGCCAGCTTCGGCACCGGAGTCACGCGAGCCTTGGCCCTCGCGGGATTGCTGTCGCTCGTGGGGTGCGGGCGCGGCCGGGCCGTAGGGGAGGGCGACGCCGAGACGGGGGAGACCGAGGGCGGCGATGAGGAAGGCGAGCTTCCCGACGCCTGTGCCGATCCCGACTTTGGCTCGCTGTTCGTGAGCATCTCAGGGACCTTCGAGCTCGAGGACGCGATGTGGAGTGGGGACTGCGGCGTGAAGACCGTCTACACCGACACCGCCGCCGATCGTTTGGGCGCGGAGTTCGGCTGTCTTTCGACCGCGGGCTCCCTCGATGTGATTTCCTTCGAGGTCAGCGCCAACGGGTTGAGCTTGTCCAGCTACTTGGAGTCCGAGGCCCGCGTTTCGATCGACTGGGCGCGATGGAACGGCACGCGCGGCGAGGAGAACTGGTTCGTCCTTCGTACCGAAGACGGTCGGCTACTCGCGTCTTTCGTGCAGGCGCAGTACCTCTCGCCCGTGTTGTTGGGCACCGGCTCGGACTTTTTCATCGAACCGTTTGGCCTCGAGCCGATCGGAGGCGTGTGCGAGCAGGGCGAAGGGCAGTGCTTCGAGCGGGGGGAGCCGGCAGTTCTGCGCTTTTTTATCGGTGACGAGGTGGCGACCCTGCTTCCGCGACGCGGGGCCGCACGCCGAGGCTTCGAAATTCGCACTGGGGACTCGTGGCTGTCGGACCCGAACTCTGTGGGTCTTTGCGACGGCTCGCACGACGATTGGTTCGACTTCGCCATCACTTCGATCGACTAGCTCTTGCCCGCGCTCCGGAAGCGCTGCCAACTTCGGTGTCTATCTTCACGAGTTCCGCGGGGAGGCCGACGATCTTGTCGCCTCACCCGCGGGCCGCGGAGAAGAACGGCTTGGCGATCAAAACGAAGAAGACGAAGGGTGAAGTTTTTGACCGGTGCAGTGTGACGCTGGCGGTGGGGCTGATGGGCCTTGCCGCTTGCGGGGCGCCTGGCGGCGGAGTGTCGACGGACGAGACGAGTACGAGCACTTCGGAGACGGGGGAGGGGCCCGAGCCTTTGCCCATCGAGCTGTGCGGAGAGGTCGACTACGGGCCTTTTCAGTATCACTTCTTTGGACTCGAGGCGCCGGGGCCCGAGGGGCGGCGCTTGACCTGCACCGTCGTCGAGTCGGGGCGGTGGCCGGGTGGCGAGAACATGAACATGGCCGTGGACTGCGTCGATGAAGACCGCGGCAGCGCCGTCTCCTTCGAGTTCAGCGCGGACCTGCGCGGCTTGGAGATGCCGGCTGGACTCGCGGCCGGGAGCTCGGGTCTGCGCTTGCGTTGGTGGACCGCGCCGCCGGTTTCCGACGGGGCGATGGACCCCGATCACTGGCTCTCGATTCGGGATGCCGAGGGCCGCTTAGTCATGGCCGTCA
>JAUIJR010000308.1 GCA_030431075.1 Polyangia bacterium
CGGCGATGGCGATGGCGACGGCGACGGGGACGGAGACGGAGACGGAGATGGCGACGGAGACGGAGATGGAGACGGCGACGGCGACGACTACAACCTCATCTTCGTGACGGCGAACAACTACACGCCGCCCTTCACGATCAGCTCGTCGGATCCCTTGGGCGTCGCCGATGGGCATTGCCAAAGCGAGGCGGGCACGGCGGGGGTGAGCGGGACTTTTGTGGCCTTGCTGCGGACCTCGACCGGGGGAGGTAGCGCGCGGCTCGCCGGTTCACGCGGTTGGGTCGATGCGGCCGGGAGTCCCGTGTTCGACATGCCGGGCGACTACGACAGCGCCTCGCCGCTCTCGCGGGTCTACCTGGACGCCAGCGGCACCCCCGTGCCCTTTGCCCACAACTACTGGTCCGGTGCCGACGCCAGCGACGACAACGATACTTGCGCCGACTGGGCCGTGGGCGGCGGCTTCAACGGCGGGCTCGGCAGCTTCGACAACCTCGGACAGCACTGGGAGTTTTTCAACGACAACTGCGGCAACGGGCATCGCTTGATGTGCGCCCAGGTCGGCAACAGCAAAGCGTTGGATCTCAGCGCGCCCGCCAACTCGCGCATGGCCTTTTTGGCCCCGACCAAGCGCGGGGTCGGCGACGACGTCGAGGACATGGACGCCATCTGCCAAGGCGACTTCGAAGCCGTCTTTGGCACCGCGACCGGACGGAGCTTCGAGGCCCTCGTCGCCGAGACCACCGGCACGACCCCCGCCGCGCGCCTCGACGGCTTGTCCGACGCGCCCTTCGTGCGGCCCGATGGTGTCGTGCTCGCGGTGGACCTCGCCGCCTTCATCGCCGGGGACTGGCTCACCTGGCTCGATACGCACCCCGACGGTACGCGGCATGTCGGCGCTTACGAGGGCGTGGCCATCGGGGCCAACGGCCTGCAGGGCGTCGCCACCGACAACACCTCATGCGCGAGCTGGACGGTCACCGATCAGACCTTTCGCGTGCGCATGGGGGCCTTGGGTGTCTTTGGTCTGCTCTTCGATCAGACCTCGGCCTTTTGCGACGACGACTCGGGGCAGTGGATCTACTGTTTCGAGTCGACCCCCAGCCCCTGAGCCGCCGCGCCGTCGGCGAGCGGCCTACTGGCAGTCGGCCTCGCAGGCCTGACCGCCGGCCGTCGCGCCTTGGTAGCAGGTGACGAACTCGGTGAAGGCCAGCGGGGCCGGCACGCCGCAGCTTTGCTGACACTCGACCGCGTTGCCGCCGTCGTCGGTGCAGTCGATCCAGCAGGTGCAGTTTTCGTCTTCGATGCAGGCCGTCGCTTCGCTGTCGCACTCTTCGTAGATGCACTGCGTGCAGGCGTCCTCACAGGCGCTCACGCAGCCGCCTCCCGGCGTCACCGCGTCGAAAAAGCAGCCCTCGAGATCCTCGTAGCTGCTCGGGGCGTCGCCGCAGGCCGTCTGGCACTCCGCCGTCGTCATCGTGTCCACGCAGTCGGCCCAGCACACGCAGTCGGTGTCGGCTTCGCAGGCCTCGATCTCCGTCTCGCACTGGTCGACGACACAGGTTTCGCAGACGTCGCCGTCACCATCGCCGTCGCCATCGCCGTCTCCGTCGCCATCGCCATCACCATCACCGTCTCCATCGCCATCGCCGTCACCGTCGCCGTCGCCATCGCCGTCACCATCACCGTCGCCATCACCATCACCGTCGCCATCACCGTCGCCGGAGCTCGATGAACTCGTCTCCGAGCTGCTGCTCGACTCGGAGCTCGCCTCGGACTCGCTGGCTTCGGACTCGCCGCTCGATTCGGAGCTCGTCTCGTCGTCGCCGTCCGGGCTCGTACAGCCGGGGAGGGACGCCAAGGGCGCGAGGGAAAGGGTCAACAGGAAAGGAAGGGACAAGGGCTTACGTGTCATGAGGTAGTTCCAACTAAGCAGCACAAGCTACGAGCTCAGTATTGCACCTCGCGTTCGACCTGCATCTGCGAAACCCACGCACTCGCAGCCCGCTTGACCGCGGCGACCACGGATCCGAGCATGGACCATGTTCTCGACCTCGCAGGCACCGGCGCGTTCGCGCAAGGTCTCGCTGGCCGCTGGCATCGTGGGGGGGCTGGCCTTGATCTCGATCACAGGCTGCCGGGCCGGAGTCATCGTGCCCTCGGCGGATCCCAAGCCCGTGCTGCACATCGAGTCGCGCGACGCGAGTGCCGGCCTACGCATCGAGTACACCGTCGACGACGACATCGTCTTGGCCCGCGAGCCGGGGGTGCCGGCCGTGCACATCTTGGCTTTTCACACCACCTTGCAAAACGGCTTCGAGAACGCCTTCAAGCCCAAGTTCACCGAGACCCTGCGCAACCGCGGGGACTTCGTCATCGAGATCTCGAAGGCGGCGCCCCACTTTGTGGCCGACGTCGACGAGGCACCTGGCGAAGGCGGGGCCCCGGCCGTGCGGGCCGTGATCGAGTACGAGGCGCGCATGATCGCCTTTCGGCGCGTGATCGGATCGACCTCGGGCCGCGCCGTCTCCGAGCGCGCCGTCACCCGCATCGACGCCGAAGGCAGCGTCGCGTTGGGGGAGGCCGTCGCCGACATGTACGAGCAGATCGTCTCGCAGCTCTTCGCCGACCTCGCCGCGCAGCAGCGGCGTGCGCTCGGAAAGTAGGCGGGACTCAGGCGCGGCGCCGTCGCATCCGCCACAGCACGAAAAAGCCCAGCACGCCGAGCGGCGAAAGTGGTGCGTCCCCGCTCGTGCAAAAACAGCCCGGGCGGTTGATGTCGCAGGGGTTCGGATCGAAGCCATCGGAGACGACCGAGCTGTCGCAGTCGTAGACCCGCCGACAGGGCTTGTGGTTGATGTCCGCGTCGCACTGCGCGTAGGCCTTCTCGAGGCGCTTGATGCACTTGTTCGCCGCGCTCTTGTTGAAGTCGCAGGCGTCGGTGCTGCACACCATGCGCGTCGACTCGAAGTCGGCCGCGCAGCTGTCGTCGGTGGGGTAGGGGTACAAAGGCACCCCCGACATCTCGCCCGGGCACTCGGCGTTGTAGGCACAGACCAAGTCGCGGGCTTGCTCTTCGAACTCGGTGGCGTTTTTGGGGCCACACGCGGCGAGCAGGCCGAGCCCGGCGACGAGGCCCACGCGACGAAGCAGCGGCACGCGCGAGGAGTTCCCGGACGAAGCGAACACGCCCCAGTCTCTCACAAGCACGGGCGCTCGCAGGGGCGGACGCTTCACTCCACCCGCGGCCCGTGGGGTGGGGGAGTCCCCGCGCCGTGCTCGGGACTCGTAGCGCAAATGTCGATCGCGCCGCGGATGCACGCTCCCGATCGGCGCGCCAGCTGCTACACCCCTTTCGTGTCCTTGGCCCTCGGCTTGGTCGGCGCCCTCGGTGGCGTCTTCAGCTTTGGGGCGACGGGAGGCGGCGGGCCGGGCCTCGTGCGTCCGCCGGCCCAAATGGAGGAGTTGAGCCAACTGCCACGCGTCTCGGCGCACGTGCGCACCGGCCCGCTGGACGACATTCGATCCGAGGTCCACGGGGGCGGTGACGACGACGACGACGACGACGACGACGACTCGAGCGGCGGAGGCGGAGGCTTTTGTTTCAGCTGCGACGACGACGGCACGGTGGGCTCGGGCGATGGCACGGCCGTGCAGCTCGACGGTTTCGCCAGCCGTCGCAACTGGCCCCACCCCTACTACGACGGCGCGCCGGGCTACTACGTCAACGAGCGCGACCCACCGAACCCGGCCATTCGCAGCTGGAACCTGCGCGCACAAGCCTCGGCCGCTTGGGTGGCGCAGGGCTTGTGGCGCATGGGCTTGGGTGCACGCGCGGGCGCCAACTTCTTCGAGTTCGACACCAGCTGGGACGCCTACTACGACCCGGTCGAGGTCGACGCCCTGACGATCGGCGATTTCAATGTCGGCATCTCCCCGGTCCGCGGCCGCCGCTTCGTGATGCGAGCCGGCGTGGGCGCGCGCGTGATGTTCGACACCAAGCCCGCCGTCGAAGGCGAGAGCGGACCCGCCGCCGGCTTCAATGCCATGGCCGGCTTCACGCTCTTCCCCAAGCGCCCCGTCGTCGTCGAGGCCGACTTCGACATCGGCAACCTCGGCAAGGCCTTTTACTGGCGCGCGCTCGGGCAGCTCGGCGTCATGATGGGCCCCCTCGAGCTCTTCGGCGGCGTCGACTACACCAAGATCGGCAACGTCGGCTTGTTCGGCGTGAACTTCGGCTTGGGCGTGTGGTTCTGAGGCGGCCGCCTTGCACGCCCGTCGCGGGACGCGGCACCATCGGGGGGATGTTTGCGGGGTCGAGAGGGGCGAGAGCGGCGGCGGTGCTCGCCTGCGTACTCGCCTCTGATCTCGCTTGTGATCTGGGCGACCTCGACTTCGACCCCACCCAGACCGAAGACGCGCGCCTGCCCGTCTCGCACGAGGGGCGCCGCGTGCTCTTGGGCACCGACGGGCCCTACGAGATCTGTGCGGGCAACCTGGCGGCTTGGAGCGCGCAGGTCGATGCCGTCGACGCGGCCTTAGGGATCCGCGACAACGACGACGCTGTGCACCTCTTTTTGTACGGCGACGCCCTCGCGCTGGAGGAGGCCTGCGAGAACAGCACCGGCTGCTACCACGACCGGCCCCCCGGGCCCGAGGCCCTCGAGCGCCTCGAAGAGCTCGGGCCGGCCCCGATCTATTGGTTTCCCTTCGAGCGCCTCGAGACCCAGTGGAGCGCCGACTTGCCCGAGTTCGTGCGACACGGCACCGCCGCCGCCTTGACGGATCGAAGCTGCGGCCACGAGTTCTACAGCTTGGAGTCCGTCTTGCTGCACACCGACGCTGCGGGCCTCGACTTGGGGCGAGCGCGGGCCACCGGGCACTTTTTTCGGCACCTGCTCGAGGAGTTCGGGGCCGAGGCCTTTCGCACTTTTGCGACCAAGCTCGAAGGCGCCAGCAGCCCCGCCTATGTGCGGGCGGTTTTTACCGAGGTCTACGGGCGATCGATGGAGAGCAGCTGGGAGTCCGTGTGGTCCTTGCCCCAGCCCGCGCCGCCCGGGGGGTGGTGCGGCGCGCCCATGGCTCCTTGGCTCTCGGCCCTCGACGATCCCAGCGGCAGCCCCGGGCGCTGGAGCTTGACGGGGCAGCTCGACTGCCGCGACCCGACCAGCCAGGTGGCCTACAGCGGCGACCTCGAGCGGCGCGTGCAGATCCATGTCGACGCCCCCCTCGAGCTCGAGGTGAGCGGCGAGCTGGGGGCGGGCGTGCAGCTCACGATCGAGGCCTGCAGCTGCGGCGTCAGCGGCGCGACCGTCCTGACCCCCGGCGACCGCTACCCCCTCGAGCCCGGCAGCTACCGAGTCCGCCTCGTGGCCTCCCGCCTCTTGTGGGTGGATCCCGAGCGGATGCCCGAGCCTGCGCCGGCTCCAGACGCCGAGGATCTGGCCTACGCGCTCGAGCTTTGGGCCCACCCGTCAGACGGCTGAGCGAAAGCGACTACACTGGGACGAATGCGGCTGCGACTGATCGTCCGTGCGCTCTTGGCCCTGAGCGTCGTCGGCTCCGTGATCTATGGGTGGCACTGGTACCTGATCGATCGCTTCTTGGACCGGCCCGACTGGGCGCAGGGCTGGGTGGACGCCGCGCGCTGGGGCATCGTCGCCATGGCCGTCTCGATGCCGCTGTCGATGTTCATGCAGCGCGGCGTGAACCCCAAGTACGCGCGATGGGTCGGCTGGCCCGCCTCGGTGTGGATGGGCTTCGCTTGGATCAGCTTCGCCGTGCTCGTCGCCCTCGAGCCTTTGCGCTGGATTTGGGACGGCATGACCCCGCAGTGGCACGCCGCCATCGCCTTTGGTGTGGCGACCAAGGCCATGGTCTGGGGCTTTTTTAGGGCCATGCGGCCGCGCACCAAGGTGCAAGAGGTGGCCATCGACAACTGGCCCAGCGCCCTCGATGGCTTCGAGATCGTGCAGCTCTCGGACGTGCACATCGGCCCGATATTGGGCGAAGGCTTCGCCCGGCGGATCACCAAGCGGGTCAACGCCATGGACCCGGACTTGGTCGTCGTCACCGGCGATCTGGTCGACGGCTCGGTGCGGCACGTCGGCGAGATGGTCGAGCCCCTCTCCGAGCTGCGGGCCAAAGAGGGCCTGTACTTCGTGACGGGGAACCACGACTTTTACTCGGGCGCCGACCCTTGGTGTCGACGCGTCGAGGCCCTCGGTTTCGAGGTGTTGCGCAACCGTCACCTGACCATCTCCCGCGAGGGCGCGAGCTTTTGCCTGGCCGGCGTCGACGACCACCGCGGCAGCCCGCTGACGGGCGAGTCGGGCGAGGACCTCGAGGCGGCCTTGGCCGGCATCCCCGAGGGGCGCCCCACCGTCTTGTTGGCGCACGACCCCGCGACCTTTCGGCGCGCGCAGAGCATGGGCGTCGACCTCCAGATCTCGGGCCACACCCACGGCGGCCAGATCTGGCCCTTTGGCTACCTGGTGCGCGCCACCGTCAAGTGGGTCGCGGGCCTGTACCGAGAAGGCCGCGCCCAGATCTACGTCTCGCGCGGCACGGGCTTCTGGGGCCCGCCCGTGCGGATCGGGGCGCCGGGCGAAATTACGCGGATCCGGATCCGACGCGCCTAGCTCGGCGCCAACTTTGCGCCGCGCCGGCGTGGCGCGCCGTCGATCCTCGAGGGGATGATGGACGAAGTTCGAGCGCCCGGTCTCTACGGTGCAGGCTTG
>JAUIJR010000309.1 GCA_030431075.1 Polyangia bacterium
CGCGCAGCACCTCGTCGAGGTCGATGGCGAGGGTGCGCAAGATGGCCTCGAGATCGTCGAAAGGCTCGCCGCCGGTGGTCGAGAGCCCGGCCAGGCGCTCGCGGTCGAAGTCACCGATCGCGATCATCGAGAGCACCTCGACCACACGCTCGACGCGGGAGAGGGAGACTTGAAGGGTGGGGGAAGGGTCGCTCATGTCACTCGCGTTCCTTGGTGAGTCTGCCGGTCACGTGGGCCAAGATTTTCTTGCGGGGGTCGGCCGTTCGCGCGTGGTGTTTGACGCCCACGCGGGCAAAGGCGCGCTCGAGGCTCATCACACACTCGATGCCGCTCAAGGAGATGCCCATCTCCATGAGGGTTTGCGCCACCTTGGGATCGATGCCGCACAAGATCGTGTGACAGCCCATCAGCTTGGCCGCGCGCGCCAGATCGGCGATGAGCGCACACAGGTGGCTGTCGATCAGCGCCAAGCCCGAGGCGTCGATGATGAGGGAGCGCGCGGCGCTTCGCTCGATGTGGGCCAAGGTGGCGTTGCGCAGCCGCTCGGCCCGCGAGTCGGTGATGTCGCCTTGCAAGGGGACCAACAAGAAGTCCCAGACGTGAATCACGGGGATGTCGTCGTCGTTGGTGATCAAGCTCGGTCTCCCGGCGAGGACTCGGCCTTCGCCTGCTCGAGGGGGGGTTGTGAGGGGTTGAGGTCCGCGACGAGAACGGTGGCGTCGTCGTGCGGACGGCGGTGATCCGTCATGAGTCGCTCGCAGGCTTCGTGGGGGTCGCAGTCTCGGATCGCCTGCTCGTCGAAGTCGGCGCGGATTCCGTCGCTGTAGATCACGAGGCGCAGGGGCGCCCGCAGAGGGCGGGCGTCGACCCGAACCCGGCCGAGGCGACGCCCGAGCACGCCCGGCACGCAGTAGAGCCCGAGTCGTTCCTCTCCGACGATGCGGGCACCGACGTTGCCGACGCCCGCGACGGTCAGCTCCCCGGCGTGGAGGCGGACCATGGTCGCCGCCGCCCCGCGTCGGCCTCGCAGTCCGCGGTGCAGCGCGTCGAGTCCACGGCCGAGGTCGGTGGACTCCGGATCCAGGGTCTCGAGCAGCTGCTCGGCGTGCTTGGCCTCGGCCGCGGCCGCGGCCCCGTGCCCGAGGACATCCACTACCGCGAACAGCAAGCTGCTCGCACGACGACGGATCCACGCGAGGTCCCCCGCGGCGCGTTCTCCCGGGAAGGGGAGACAAAGATGGGCGATGGCGGCACTCACAGCTTCATCTCGAAGGTGACGGTGGTTCCCTGGGGCCCCGTGGAGATTTCGAAGTGATCGGCCAGGCGCTTGGTGCCCAGCAAGCCGCGGCCCAGGCCGGTCTTGCTTTGGTATTCGCCACCGAGCACCTCGTCCAAGTTGCCGATGCCCGGCCCGCGGTCGCTGGCGACCATTCGGATTCGTCGCGGCGCGTCGAGGATCTCGACCACGACCTCGCCGCTGCCGGCGTACATCAAGATGTTGCGGGTGAGCTCGCTGAGTCCGGTCGCTGCGCGCAGCGAGTCGAGCTTGCTGGCTCCGGCGGTCTCGGCGAGACGGCGTGCGGCCATGCGCGCCCTTCGGGCTTGGTGTTCGTCGCACACCGGCAGCTCCTCGCGCGTGTGATCGGGCAGGGTCTCGACCTCGACGGTCAGGCGGCGAACCTCTCGCTCGAGGTGCTCGCGGGACTTGGCGTCCACGAACAAGCGCGCACCGAAGACCAGTTCTTCGATGAAGGGGTCGGCCGAGGCGCGCGTCACTCTGGCGCCCGTCGGTCGGCGCAAACGTGCGCGACGCAAGACGCCACGAGCGGCCGGCTCGGACATGTAGCGGAGCAAAAGCTCGAGGGCGCGGGATTCGAGGGGCGACACGGGGGTACTCCGGGGTCGTTCAGCGAAGGGGAAGCTTGCGGCGGGCGAGAACGCGAAGGCCTCCGCCCTCGCGGTGGGTGGCGTCGACCGCGTCCATGAGGCGACGGACCGAGGCTCCGCCTTCGCCGAGACCGTGGCCGCCGTGGTCGCCACGTGCCTCGCGTTGGGCACGACCGTCGAAAATCATCCGCGGGTCGGGCACGCCGGGGCCGCGGTCGAGGGCCTCGATGATGAGGTCCCCGTCGTGAAGCCAAAGGCCGACCGAGCCCTCGCCGCCGCCATGGTTCAAGATGTTGCTGGCGAGCTCGGCCGCGGCGATCCCGATCCGTCGAGCGTCGAGTGATGCAAAACCGAGGCGACGGGCAGCGTGCATTGCGTTGGCCCCCGTCGTCGCAACGTCCGTGGGGCGGTCGATGCGAAGCTCGACCAAGGCTCGTCCGCCACCGACTGCGAGGTCGACGCCGAAGTTGACGCCCAAGTCGGCGCCGACCATCGAAGAACGCGTTCGCAAGGCGTCCGGACGCTAGCAGTTAGGTGCAGGGGATGGACCTGTCCCGGCGATCAGGAAAGTGAACGCATCCATTTTTGCTTCGCCTGTCCGCTGGGTCAGGCGCGCGGTCAGTCTTGCGGTGCTAGGCTGAGAACACCATTCAGGTAGATCGTAGAGAATGGCTAAAACAGGGATTGCACCGAGTGAAAGTGTCGGGGTTCGTGGGACCAGCGAGGTCCTGGTCGAAGCTCTGTTGGGGCTGGGGGTGCGTCGGAGCTTCGGCATCCTGGGCGGTGCGGTGCTGCCGATCTTCTCCGCGCTACGCGCAGGGGGACTCGAGCCCACGCAGTTTCGCCACGAGAACGGGGCCGTGTTCGCAGCCATCGAGCACGCCTTGGCGGGCGGAGGCCCGGTCGCCGTCTTCACGACCACCGGTCCGGGCCTCACCAACGCCTTGACCGGAGTCGAGGCGGCGCGCGCCGAAGGAGCCAAGCTCTTGCTCTTGTCGGGCGCGACCTCGGCCAGGCGTCGCGGGCGTCACGCCTTCCAGCCCACCAGCCCCAGCGAGCTCGGACAGCGTGGACTCTTCGCCGACGGTGGGTGGTTCGATCTCGCCACCTGCCTCGAGGGGCCCGAGGGTCTCGAACCCTTCTTGTCGCGCCTGGCCGTCGGCTTTGCCCAGCCGGGCGCTTTCGTCGCTCATCTGTGCCTCCCGATCGACGTCCAATCGATGCCCTTCGAGCATGCGAGTGCAAAGCCACGGATCCAGGTGGGTCCGCCGACGGCGAGCCTCGAAGAGCTCGAAGGGTGCAGCGAGTTGATCCGTGACTCGCGCACCGTGTTTTGGATCGGTGCGGGCGGCCACGACGCAGCGGCGGAGATCCGGGATCTCGTCGACCGTGTACCGAAAGTACGCGTGATGTGCTCCCCGCGCGGAAAGGGCATCTTTCCGGCTTCGGATCCGCGCTTCTTGGGGGTGACGGGATTTGGGGGACACGAGACCCTGGTCGAAGACCTGCAGGCCTTCGATCCCCACGTGACGGTGGTGCTCGGCTCGAAGCTCGGTGAGTTCACCTCCTTTTGGGACGCACGCCTGCTCGCCGAGCGGGTCGTCCATGTCGACGTGGACCCCCGGGTGTTCGGCGCTGCATTTCCGCGCGCGCACACCTTGGGCATCGTGGCGGAGCTCTCGGCCTTCGCCCGCGACCTGGCGGCATCCATTGGGCATCCGGTGGCGAAACTTGCCGCCTCGCGGCGGGAGCCCCCCGCGAGGATCGAGGCGCGGTCGCCCGAGGCTGGGCGCGTGCGACCGAGCTTCTTGATGCAGACCCTGCAAGAGCTCGTCGTCGTCGATACGCAGCTGCCGGTCATGTCCGAGGCGGGTAACGCCTTCGTCTGGGCGACGCGCGGCTTGGCCTTCGAGGAGGCGGGGCGCTACCGCACCTCGATGGGCTTTGGCTCGATGGGGCATTTTTGCGCCGGCGTCATCGGGGCGGCGCTGGCGCGCGGCGGACCGGCCTTGGCCATCGTCGGGGACGGTGCCATGTTGATGACGAACGAGGTCCCGACGGCGGTGCAGCTGGGGGTGCACGTCATCTGGGTCGTGCTCAACGATGCGCGCTTGGGTCTGGTCGACGATGGCATGCAGGGCTTGGGCTACGAGGGAGGCGCGCTCGACATGCCCGAGACCGATTTCGCCAGCTGGGCGCACGCCATGGGCGCGCTCGGGATCCGCGTCGACGAGGAGACGAGCCTCGACGAGGCGCTGCGCGCAGCCCTCGACGCCGGCCGGCCGGTGGTGATCGACGTCGCGGTCGACCGCAACGAGCCGGCACCCTTTGGCGCCCGCAACGAGAGCATCGCGGCGCAGTCCGCAGGAGAAAGCTAAAGATGAAGCACGCCACGATGAGCGCACTGAGCCTGGCCCTTCCCGAGGAGATCCGGACCAACGCCTGGTGGTCGGAGCATCACCCCGGACTCGTGGCGAGCGCCGAAGAGCGTTCGCTGGCCCGCCTTTGGCACCGCGATCAAAGCGAGTCGGCCTTCGAGCGAGCGATGGCGCCCTACGCCAAAGACCCCTTCAAAGGCGCGCTCGAGCGACGCGTGGTGGGCGACGAGACGGCGGTGGATTTGGCGGCGAAGGCCCTTCGGCGCGCCCTCGACGCACGCGGCATCGGGCCCGACGCGCTCGATCTCGTGATCGTCGCGTCGATGCGACCCGATACGATCGCGGTCGGCGATGCCGCCTTTTTGGCCAGGCGCATGGAGCTGCGCTGCCCGGCGATCAATTTGGAGACCGCCTGCTCGGGTTCGGTCTTCGGCTTCGACCTCGCCGCCAACCTCATCGCCGCGGGGCGCTACGGGCGCATCGCCGTGATCGCGACATGCACCTACTCGCGGGACATCGATCCGGCCAACAGCCTCGCGTGGTTCTTGGCCGACGGAGCCGGAGCGTTCATCGTCGAAGCCAGCGAGGAGCCCGGCTACCTCGGCGGGGCCTCGATCCCCACGGCGGAGACCTGCGGCGCCTTCACCCATGAGATCGAGCTCGTCGAGGGAGACCCTGCCCTGGTCATGCACGCGCACGGTCCGGCGGGCAAGGTCTTGCACGACACGGCGCAGCCCTACTTGGAGCGCACGGTGAACGCAGCCCTCGAGGCGGCGGGACGAAGGCTGGACGAGATCGACTTTTTCATCTTCAACACCCCGACGGCTTGGTACGCGGACTTCGGCGCCGCCGTCTTGGGCGTCTCGCGCGACAAGACCATCTCGACCTACCCGATCTATACGAACCTGGGCCCGGCGCTGATGCCCGCGAACTTGCACCACGCAATCGCCTCCGAGCGCATCCGTCCGGGGGACCTCGTGTGTGCCTACGCGGTCGGCAGTGCGTCGACGGCCACCAGCGTGGTCTTTCGCTGGACGGGGGGCGCGCTCGGGCAAGCCCCGACGCCGCCGCGTTCTGCTCACGAAGTGCGCTGAGCGGGCGGCGCTCAGTCGGCGCGGCTGGCGATGAGCAGGCGCTGTGGCAGTGGGAGTTCCACGGAGCGCTCGAGGTGGAGACCCGCGTCGGCGAAGATGCGCTCGAAGGCACGAAGGCTGCGCTCGCGTCCGCCGGTTTGAATCAGCATCTCGAGGTCGAAGTAGGCGGCGGGAAGGGGAGCGCCGGGTCCGACGACCATCTCGACGACCCAGATCTGTCCGCCGGGCTTCATCGCTTGCACGCACTTGTCGAGGATGACGGCGCACTGGGCGTCGTCCCAGTCGTGCAAGATCCACGAGAGCAAGTAGACGTCGGCCCCCGCGGGAACGGACTCGAAAAAGTCGCCACCTTCGAGTTGGGGCGAGAGGTCCTCGAGCTCCGGCTTGGCTTGTCCGATGATCTCGGGGCGATCGAAGAGGACGCCTTCGACGCCCGGGTTGGCCCGCATCAGCGCGGCGAGCATGCTTCCGTGACTTCCCCCGACATCGACCACGCGATGACCTGCGGGGAGCTTGGGCGCATGGTCGGCGACGGCCCGCGCAGTGGCCTGCGTGAAGGAGGCCATCGTCCGCGCGAAGGTTTGGGCCATCGCGGGCTCGGCTTGGAGTTGGGCAAAAAACGATCGACCGAAGACGCTCTCGAAGGCGGGGCGTCCGGTCTGTACGCTCGTCTTGAGCTCGCCCCAGGGGCGCCAGGCCAGCTCGCCCAGGGCGCGAGCGCGGGCGGCCAGGTCTCCCGCCGCGTCACTGCACAACAAGCGGCTATCGGGGGTGTGCCGCCACCACCCGGGCCGTTCGAGATCTTCTTCGAACACGCCGATCGTGGCGAGGGCCCGCATGAGGCGACGCAGCGCATCGGGGTTGAGCGCCAGGCTTCGGGCGAGCTCGGCGTCCGAGCTCCAGCCATCCTCTACGAGCGCGTCGGGCAGCCCCAGACAGGCGGCCGTCGAGAGGGTCTGCGAAAACCAAAATCCATTGAGAAGCTGTTCGAGTCGAGCTCGGGAAGCGGCGTCGACCCCAACACTTTCCAACTGACCGGGTTTCACGCAGGCGACGATAGCATGCCGGCATCACCCGCGTCGGCCATCACGCTCGCACATTGCTCGGCGGAAAGGCCCGTGGCTTCCATGGCGCCCTCCACCGTCTCGTGGATGTGAAAGCCCCGCGAAGTCTTGCGCGTCGCGAGCAAGAGTCCGGCCGAGATGCTGCGGATCAACGCGCGTCGCAGGCCTTGTCCTTCGATGACGATGTGGATCGAGCGGCAGTGCTGCGAAGCGTGCTCCGTGCCCGCTCGCAGGGCTGCACGGGCATCTCCGTCGGGCGGCGCGACGTCGGCGGGGATGATGCCGACGTAGATCAG
>JAUIJR010000310.1 GCA_030431075.1 Polyangia bacterium
CGGCCTCGTTGCTGGTGGGGGCAGGGAATTCTTCGGGGTCGTGCTCGACCGGCGGGGCGACGGCGAGCTGGGTGCCCGGCGCGGGCGCCTCTTGCTCGCTCGGGGCCGGCGCGGGGCCCTCGGCCTTCGGGGCGGCCTCGGGCGTGTCGCCTTGCGCGACGGCCGGGGCTCCGGCGCCCATCGCGCCACCCTCGGCCCCTTGGGTGCCGCGGTAGACCACGAAGGCGAGCGCGGCCGCAGCGCCGACGGCCAGCGGGACACGGACCGGGCTGAGCGCCGCGCTGATGCGCGCCCACAAAGAGGGTTTGCTGTCGACGGCGTCTTGGAGGCGAGCCTCGCGCGCCAAGGTGGCGTCGAACTGGTCCCAGGCTTGCTCGAAGCGCGCGGCCGGCAGGGCCTCGGCTTCGGCCTCGAGGCTGCCGCGGACGACGTCTTGGATGAAGGTCCACGCCTCGAGTCCCTCGCGCAGTTGCGGCTCTACGGCCAGCTGGGCCTCGAAGTTGGCGCGCTCGCTGGCGTCGAGCTCGCCGTCGAAATACTCGACGCTGCGACCTTCGATGTCGCTGAGCTCGTGTTCGGGGATGGCGGTGGTCATGGTCGGGCTCTCAGTTGGCCAGGGCTTTGGTCTTGGTGGGGTCCAAGTCGGTGTCCGAACTCGGAGCTTCGGGGCCTGGGGCTCCCTGCGCGCCGGTCTTGGACGGCGACCTTTCCTTTTTGTTCGGATTTTTTTGGCCCGCGTTTTGCTCTTTGTCCCCCTCGGCTTTGCTCTGTGCGCCCTCACCGGGGTCTTCGTCGCCCCCCGGGGTCTGGAAAAGCGGCCCTAAACGCTGCTGAAGCAGCTTTTGCATGTTCTTACGGGCGTGAAAGAGGCGGCTCATGATGGTGCCCTTGGAGCACTGCATGGCCGTCGCCATCTCCTCGTAGCTCATCCCCTGGAACTCGCGCATCACGATGACCGCGCGGTGTTTGTCCGAGAGGTGATCCATCGATTCGTGCACGGCGCTCAAGATCTCTTTTCGCCGCATGAGCTCGCGGGGATCTCCGAGCTGCGTCAGGTGGGTGAGGTCCGTGCCGGTCGCCGACTCGCGATCGTCGTGCCGGATCCCATCGTCGAACTCGACGTCCCGATGACGCTTCTTTCGCCGGATGTGGTCGATGCACAAGTTCGCCACGATTCGATAAAGCCAGGTGTAAAAGCCCGAGTTGCCTTGGAATTTCCCGATGTAGCGGTGGACCTTGATGAAGGCCTCCTGCACCACGTCGAGCGCATCTTCTTGATTGCGCAAGAAGCCGTAGGCGACCGCATAGATCTTGCGCTGGTAGCGCTCCATCAAGATACGGAAGGCCTTGCGGTCTCCGTCTTGAGTAAGCTTGACCAGTTCTTGGTCGTCGAGCTGCGACAGGTCGCTCACGTCGAATCGGCCCGAGCGAGACGCCGCATGAGCGCGGACGCCGGCATCGGAAACCGGGCCATGTTGGCCGAGCGTGGTCTTTCGGGCAACTGAACAGCGCCACGAAAGCGCCGAGCGCGCTGACCCCGGTCGCTTCGGTACCGCCGGGGCCGGGATTTGGCTATACCGAGCACACCTTGCGCGAAGGGCCGCTCGAACGCCTCGACGCCTTTACACGGCGTGCCCTCCGGGTGGACGGGCGACGCCGTGTGCTGCGCGGCGTGCTCGATCTCGTGTTGATGGTGGCCATCGGAGGCGCGCTCGCCGTGGCGGTGACTGCCCTCACGATGCGTGGAGATCGGGTGGCCTGGGTCTGCGTCGCGTGCGCAGCCGCCGGCGCCGGCTTTTGGGCCTATGGGCGCTGGCGGGCGCATCGGCGCCGCATCGGGCCCGCCTTGCTTCGAGGCGCACGCGTGGTCGCCCGCACCCGCGGGCCGCTGGCCGACCCTCCGCTCTCACGGGACGACGAGGCCCTGCGCCGCGAGCTGCTCGGGGCGGTCGAGCTCGCCTTGGCGCACGGCTGGGGCCAGCCTGAGGGCGCGCCGACCAGCGCCCCGCGTCCGGGATCGACCCAGCTCGCCCAGGCCTACGCGGCCGACGTCGCCGCCCGACTCCAAGACGCCCAGCCCCGGCGCGCCGTGGCCCCCCTCGCCTGGCGGCCCCGCGTGATGGCGATGATCCCCCTGGCGGCGACCTGGCTGGCCTTGCTCACGACCCCGAGCACCGCCGCGGCCTTCGACGCCCTCGTGCACTTCGAAGACGCGCGGCCGCCCACGCCCCCCGAGCCGATCTGGTCGCGCCTCGAGCTCACGATCACCTACCCGGAGCACACCGGCCGCCCCTCGCGACGCGTGCCCAACCCGACCGGCGCCCTGCGATTGCCAGCCGGCAGCGAGGTCGAGGTCGCGTTTTGGAGCCCGCGCTCGGCCGAGGCCGCGCGGCTCAACTTGATCCACGGCGGGGCGCAAGGCGAGTCGTCCGCGGACCCCGAGCTCATTGGGCTCGAGCGCGTCGAAGGCGAGACGGATGCGTCGAGCGCGGGCGCGCCGAAGCACGACACCCACTGGCGAGGCCGCATGACCGTGCGCGGTCCGGCCACCTGGTTCGCGCAGTTGCTCGACGACGAGGACGCCAGCTCGGACGACGCCGAGGTCCTGGCTCACTCCCCACGTCAGCGCATCGAGCTCGAGGCCGACAGCCCGCCCCAAGTCGAGCTCTCGCCGCTGTCCGACGCGGCCAAAGAGGCCTCGGAGCTCGACGACGTCACCTTACGCTTCTCGGCCAACGACGACTTCGGCCTCGACCGGGCCGAGCTCGTCTACCAGCTCTCGGACGGCAGCGTGCACCGCCTGCCGATCGGCGACGCGCCCGGCCGCGAGCGCCGCTGGTCCAAGCGCTACACCTGGCACCTCGCGGACGTCCCCGTCGACGAGCGCGGGCAGCTCGTGGTGTGGATCGAAGTCTGGGACAACGACCCCGGCCTGGGCCTCGACGCGCAATCGGCCCTCTCGAGCCGCAGCGAGGCCGAGGGTGGCCTCAACCCCGAGCGCGGCGGCAAGGTGGCCCGCTCGGCCCGCCAGCAGCTCTCGGTGCGCGACCGCGAACGCGAGCACCGCGAGAACATCGAGAGCCTGCGGGCGCTGCGAGATGCGGCCGTCGACCTGCTCGCCGCGCGCTTGCTGTCCCTCGACATCTTCGACGACCCCAAGGCGGTGTGGACGCGGCGGCGCGAGGCGGCCGACATCGCCCCCGACCCGGTCGCGCTGCAAAACCCCGACCCCCTCGCGCTGCAGGTCCAAGGACAGCTGCAAGTTCAAGCCGCCCGCGACCTGCATCAGGCCGCCGGCGAGCTGCTCGCCCAGATCGCCCAAGCCGTCGACGCGCTGAGCGTGGATCCGCTGGCCCGCGAACGCGACGTCCGCACCCTCGCGGCCATCCATGCCCGCTTGCTCGAGCTCTTCCGCGACGAGGAGGGCCTGCATGAAAAGCTGTCCCCGGGCGCCGAGCGCAGCGCCTCGGTGCCGGGCTTGCGCAAGTTCTTGGCCGGGCTCGGGCGACACAACCGCGACGAGCAAAGCCAGCTCGAAGACGAGATCATCCGTCTCGACGACCTGGTCGACGGCGAGCTCATCCGTCAGCTCGAGGCCATGAGCGCGCGCCTCGAGGCCTCGCAGCAAAAGCTCGTCGAACTGCTCGAGTCCCTCAAAGCCGGCGACGAGAGCGTGCGCCCGCAGATCGAGCAGCTCCAAGAGCGCATCCGCGAGGACATGCGGCGCTTTCAAGAGACGCGACAACAGCTCTCCAAAGAGGTGTCGCGCGAGTTCTTGAACCAAGACGCCTTCGAGAACCTGGCCAAGATGATGCGCAACCAGGACCTGCTCGAGGCCCTGCGCCAAGGCGACGTCGACAAGGCGCTGCAGCAAGCCCGCGAAGCCCTCGACGAGATGCGGGGCATCAACGACGCGATCCAAGACCGGGCCGGCCAAGGCGGCGAAGAGGCCCGACTCGATCCCGAAGAAGAGGCCCGCATGCAGCTGCTGCGCGAGCTCGGGCGGCTGCAAGACCAACAGCGAGGCCTGAGCGGCCAGGCGCGACAGCTCGAGCAAAGCTGGCGCGAGGCCGTGGGTGAGCGCGGAGCCTCCGACGGACCCGAGCGCAGCGCCCGAGAGGCCCGCGAGATGCTCGAGGCCCTCGAGAAGATCAACGACGCGCGCTTGTCCCGAGAGGGACGCGAGGCCTTCGAAGACGCCCGCGAGGCCCTCGAGCGCTTGGCGGAGTCGAGCGAGTCCCCCGACGCGTCGACCGCCTTGCCCCTGTGGGATGCGGCCAACCGGGCGAGCGAAGCCCTCGAGTCGGCGCAGCGCGGGACCCCCGAGGACGAAAAAGCCGCCGAGCGCCTCGAAGCCATCGCCAAGCGCGCGGCGGCGCTCGAGCAGCGCCTCGCGGCCGACTTGCCCGCGCCGGGCGAGGTGCTCGACGAGGCCACGCGCAGCCAGGCCGGCGAGCGCGGCACGCAACAAAGCCAGCTGCGCGGCCAAGGCGAGCAGCTCGACCAAAGCGAGCTCTCGGACCCCTTGCCCGAGCATGGCCGCCGGGCCCTGCGCGAGGCCAACGAGGCGATGCAGCGCGCCGCCCGGGCCTTCGAGCAGGCCGACGGTCGCGCGGCCGGACGGGCCGCCTCGGCCGCCCAAGACGCCTTGCAGCGGGCCATCGACAGCCTGCGCCAGTCGAGCCCACCGCCCCCGGCCGGCGGCGGTGGCGACAGCTCGACCGAAGCCGAGCGCGATCGCAGCTTGCGCGACGCGGTGGTCGAGGCGATGCGTGAGCGCCAAAAGGACGCCGAAGACGACGCGGTGAGCCGCTACTACGAGGAGCTACTCGAATGAGCCGGACTTTGCGACGCGCACTTTTGTCTTTGACCCTGGCCGCCTCGGCGCTGGGCCTGGGCCTCGCTTTGGCGCCGCCCAAGGCGCAAGCCGGTCCCCCCTCGCCTTCGGCCGCCTTCCGCGACGCCCTCGACGCCTGGGATCTCGAAGGCGCCCGTCGCGTCTTGGCCGGCGTGCCCGAAGACGGCGAACGGCGCTTGTCCGAGGCCGTCGTCGATGTCTACGACGCCCGCTACGAAGCGGCCAAGACCAAGCTCGCGGCGCTGATCGCCTCGGGTGAGCTGAAGGACCCGAGCTCACGACGCACGGCCGAGCACTACCTCGAGCTCGCCAGCGGAGCGATCACGGCCCTGGGCGACGCGCCCAAGGTCATCGACGACCCCGACTCGAACTTTCGAGCCGTCTTCGCCAACCCCAAAGACGAGCTGCTCGCCCCCTACTTTTTCGACGCGATGACGCGCGCCTACAGCTCGGTGGGCGACGCCTTTGGCGTGTACCCCGAAGCGCCGATCCGCTTCGAGTTCCTCGACGACTCGGCCAAGCTCGCCTTGGTCACGCCCTTGAGCCTCGACGCCATCTACACCACCGGCACCATCGGCATCACCAAGTACAAGCGGGTGATGATGGTCAGCCCGCGCATCATGCTCAAGGGCTACGCCTGGCTCGACGCGGCCGTGCACGAGTACGTGCACTACGTCGTCACCTTGCGCACCCACGACCTCGCGCCCGTGTGGCTGCAAGAGGGCCTGGCCAAGTACTTCGAGCAAAGCTGGCGCATCTCGGGCCCGCCCGAGCTCGACGAGTCGGTGGCCTATTTGCTGCACCGCGCGATCGAACGCGACGACTTGGTCACCCTCGAGGAGATGTCGCCTTCGATCGCCATGTTGCCCAGCCGCGAGCGCGCGGCCGTGGCCTACGCCGAGGTCGAGACGATGATCGGCCTGCTCGTCGAAGAGCGGGGCCCCGAAGGTCTCGCCGCTCTGCTCGACGCCGTCACGGCGGGCGCCGACGCCAAAGACGCCTTCGCGGCGGCCTGGGGCGGCGACTTCGACGCCTTCATGGCGACCTGGCGCGAGCGCACCTACGCCCGCACCCGACGCGCCCAAGAAGGCGAGCTCGAGGGGCCCACATTCATGAGCGAGGACGAGCAGGCGCAAGCGGACGATCCGAGCGTCGACCCGAGCTTGTTCGGCGACGTCTTCAGCCACCTCGGCGGCGGCAAGGCCCGGCAGCACGCACGCTTGGGGGTCTTGTTGACCTTGCGCGGCCATGACGCGGCCGCGATCCTCGAGTACGAGCGCGCGCGCAAAGCCGATCCCAAAGTCGCGCGGGACCCCGCCTTGGCTCGCCGCCTCGGCGAGCTCTACTTGCGCGCCGACGAGCCCGAAAAAGCCGCCCCGCTCTTGGAGCTGGCGGGCGCCGCCGAACCCGACGACCCCAACATCGCCGCCGCCGAAGGCCGCGCGCGCTTGCGGACCGGCGACCCCGCCGGCGCGCGCCTCGCCCTCGAGCGAGCCCTGCGCGTGAACCCCTTCATCCCCAGCGTGCACTGCGATCTGGCCGAGCTCGCCACCGAAGCGGGCGACATTGAGCGCGCAAAGTTCGAGAGCGAACACTGTTCGCAGTGACGCCCTCGCCGCGGCCTTTTCCCCACGCGGCACCGGAACTCGGCGCGAACGCGCAGCACCGTGCGCAAGCGCATCTCCCCGCTTTTCGGGCCCCGGGCACGGAGCTGTTAGGGTTTGTGCTGCGGTTGCGTAATGCTTGATTCGAGATTGATTCGAACCTTTTCCTTGATCGCGTTGCCCTGTTTGACCCTCGCCTGCTCCGAGTCGAGCGGCGTTCAGGTCAGCACGACGATGGA
>JAUIJR010000311.1 GCA_030431075.1 Polyangia bacterium
ACCTCGGGGTCAAAGCCCGCGTCCCGGTGCAGGTCTCCTTGCGACGCGGCGAGTTCGATTGGAAGCGCGAGGCACCCCACGAGCTCGACCTGGCCGTGGCCGGGACGCAGCTGGCGGTCTTGGATGGCTTTTTGCCCGAGCCGCCCCATCTCGAGGGGCGCGCCGAGGCCGAGCTCGCCTTGCGCGGTCGTCTGGCCGCGCCGCGAGTCGACCTGCGCGCCCGCATCGACGACATGAGCTACGGCGGGCGCTGGGTGGGCGATGTCGACCTGCGCTCGAGCTACGGCAAGGGTGGGGGCGGTCAGGCGACCGATGCGCCCGCGAGCGCGAAGGCCTCGACCACCGCCCGCGCCGAAGTCGACTTGGTGCACGACCCCAGCCGCACCCTGCACGCCAAGGCCTTGCTGCCCTTGCGGGTGGACCTGCTCGCGGGCGAGGTCGAGTGGTTGCGCGCGCGTCGGCACGAGCTCGAGCTCGAGGCGCCGAAGATCGACGAGGTCTTGCTCGCGCCCGTGCTCGAGACCCCCGAGGGCACGCGCTTCGAGCTCGGCGCCCAGCTGCACGCCGAGGGCACCGTCGAGCGCTTTACGGCCCAACTCGCGGCCGAGGGGGCGGCCACGCACGAGGGCCGTCGCGTGCCTTTGGCCTTGGCCCTCGACGCCGACGCTGCGCACCAGTCCCTCGAGCTGTTGGTCGGGGATACCCTCGAGCCCTGGGTGAGCCTGAACGCCGAGGCCCGGGCCTCGGTGAGCGCGCTGCTCGACGACCCGGAGAGCTGGCCGCGCGTATCGATGGCGGCACAGGTGGAGAGCCGTGCCTTTCCCCTGCGCCGCCTCGAGGCGCTCATGCCCCCCGAGCTCCAGGGGATCGAGGGCAGCTTGGACCTTCACGCCGCCATCCAAGGCGAGCTGGCCCGGCCGAGCCTCAGCGGGACTTTGGATCTAAACGATGGGGCGCTGACGGTCGTGCCCCTGCGCCAGCGTTTCGAGTCGATCGAGGTGGGATTGACCCTCGATCGTGACCGTATGCGACTGTCCCAGCTCGAGGCCTGGGCGGGACGCGGCTTCATCGAGGGCAAGGGCGAGGCGCGCATCGACGCCGAGCGAGGTCTGGTGGCCGAGCTCGACGTGGTCGCGCTCAACCTCCCGATTCGACGCCCCGGGATGCCGCGCATGAAGCTCAACGCGGAGTTCTTGGCCCAAGCCGAGGTCAACGGCGAAGGGGCGGCGCTCGAGATCGGGATCGCGGACGCCCGCCTCGACGTACAAAAGGGCAACGCCAGCGCGCCCAAGTCCATCGAAGAGGTCGAGGGGGTCTACTACGTCGACCTGCTCCCCGAGGCGAGCGGTGCGTGGGTGGCTGGGGCCCCGGCGGGCATGAACGAACCGAACACCCGTCCGAGTCAGCCCAGCAATCTGCGCGTGGTGCTGCGGGATCCCTTGCGCGTGACCGGGCCCGGAATCGACATGTCCTGGGACGGGGAGGTGAGCGCCCGCGCGAGCGAAGAGAAGGTCTCGGCCAAAGGCGCGCTCGAGTGCACGAGCGGCCACTTCAGCTTGTTGGGCAACGACTTCACCATCTCCCAGGCCGCGGTGCGCTTGCCGGAGCAAGGCGGGCTGATGCCCTTCATCGACTTGAAGGCGGACACCGACGTCGACGGCGTGCAGATCACGGCCAGCATCCGCGGGCCGGTCTCGCGGCCGACCCTGAGCTTGAGTTCGCAGCCCAGCTACTCGGAGTCGGACATCTTCACGATGTTGGTCACGGGTTCGAGCGACTTGGACTCGGCCGACCCCGAAGAGGTGAAGGCGCGGGCGGCCTCGACTTTGGTGGCCCTTTCGAGCCCGGGCCTGCAAGCGCAGCTCAATGAGGCGCTGCGCGTGGACAAGGTCGGCCTGACCTTTGGCGATACGACCGACCAGCCGATCCTCTCCGTCGGCAAGCAGATCTCCAAACGCCTCTACGCCGAATCGCAGTACCACTTCAATGCGCCGCCCACGAAGAACAGCGGGCAGGTCTCCTTGCGCTACCGCTTCGCGCCGCGCTGGAGCCTCGAGACCTTCATCGGCGACGCGGCCGTGGGGGGCGTGGACATCTTCTGGAGCCTGGCCTTCGACGGGAAGCTCTCGAAGGCCCTGCGCGAGCGCCGAGAAGAAAAGCGGCGCCGCGAGGCCGAAGAACTGAAGTCCGAGCCCGAGCCCGCGCCCGCGACCGAGTCCGCGCCCGAGCCCGCGGCGAATTGAGCCGTCGCCCGCTGGTGGCCCCCGCCCGGCCCGCCTAGGATGCGCGCATGGCCAAGGCCTCTCGCGGACCCCAGCGGCGCCCCCTCGCCGACGACGAACTCGACGCGCTCTTCGAAGACTTCGAGCTTCTCGCCCACGACGGTCGTGTGGTCTCGGCGCGGGTCTTGCTCGAGCGGATCGAAGGCGAACTCTCCGACGAGGACGCCGAGCTTTGGTACGCGCGCGGCCTTTTGGCCTGGGCCGCCGATGGCCCCGACGCCGACGCGCGCGCCGCATTGGTCCGCGCCGTCGAGCTCGCCCCCGAGTTCGCGGACGCGCGGCACGCCCTCGGTCGGCTCGCGGATCTGCAAGGGGACTTCGAGACCCTGCGCACCCAGTGGCTGGAGGTCCTGCGCCTCGACCAAGCGCAAGTGCGTCGCCGAGCGGGTGGCGCCGAGGACAAGGTACTGCTCGATGCGGTCGAGTCGACGGCGCGCGAAGTCTTGGCCGAGTTGCCGGCCCAATTCCGCGACAAGCTCCACAACGTGCCCATCGTGCTCGAGGAGCGTCCGCATCCGAGCTTGGTGGAGTCGGGCTTCGACCCGCGCGCGCTGGGCCTGTTCGAGGGACTCGAGGACTCGATGCGCCACGAGGTGGCCGCCGCCCCGACCCGCATCGTCTTGTTCTACGAAAATTTGCTCGACGCCTTCGACGACCCCCGCGAGTTGGCGCAGGAGGTCGAGATCACCTTGCTGCACGAGATCGGGCACTTTTTTGGCCTCGACGAGGACGAGGTCGCGGACCTCGGCCTCGCTTGAGGATTCGATCCCATTTTTTGCCGCCTTCACGCGGCCGTGCGACCAAGGGGGCATGCAGGTTCAAGCCTTCGAGCGCCGCGTCGCCGAGTTGGTCCAAGAGCTCGCCTCCTTCTCCGGATTTCGCACGATCTGGCTCGATGGAGCGGGGAACCTGTGCCACAGCGAGCCCGACGACGAGCTCGAGGAGTGGAACTTTCACTACCTCACCACGGTGATGCGGCCGAGCCTCGAGACCCTGACCGCGCTCTTGGTGCCCCTGGTGCCGCTCGAGAGCGGCAACGACGAGCTGCCGAGCTGGCGTCCGCGTCTTTCGATCGGGGCCCAGCTGGTCCCGGCCCAGGCCTAGCGCGAGTCGAGTTCCCGGATGCCCGAGGCTCCGGCGCCCGTACCCGCTGCGCTCCAAAGTTGGGCCGCGCGCGGCTCGTGGCGCGAGGTCTGCGGGCATCGGGTCTGGACGATCCGCGGCGGTGACTCGGGGCCGACCCTCTTGTGCCTGCACGGCTTTCCGACCAGCGCGCATGACTGGCAGCGGGTCTGGCCGGCCCTTTGTGCCGCGCACCGGGTGGTCTTGCACGATCACGTCGGCTTTGGCCTGTCGGAGAAGCCCGGCGGCTACGACTACCACCTGGTCAACCAAGCCGAGCGGGCCTTGGCCCTTTGGCGCGAGCTCGGGGTTGAGCGCGGCGTGTTGGTGGCCCACGACTACGGCACTTCGGTGGCCACCGAGATCTTGGCGCGCCGCGAAGCAGGGCGCATCGACCTGCAGATCGACGGGCTCGTCTTGTCCAACGGCAGCGTGCACATCGAGCTCGCGGATCTGAGCTGGCCCCAGCTGGTCTTGGCCAACCCGATCTTGGGGCCCCTGCTCGCCCGGGTCAGCAGCCGGCGCTTTTTCAAGTGGCGGATCCGGCAGACCTTGGCGCGCGAGATCGACGCGACGGAGCTCGAGGCCATGTGGGCGGGGCTCATCTACGCCGGCGGCCGCAAGCGTTTGGCCACGGTCGCGCGCTACATCGATGAACGTCGCCGCCTGTGGTCGCGCTGGATCGGCGCGCTTGAGCGTTTCGATCGCCCGGCCCTGGTCTTGTGGGGGGACGCGGACCCCATCGCGGTGCCGGCCATCGCCCGGCAGTTGGCCGACGAGATGCCCCAGGCCCGGCTGCACTGGCTCGAGGGGGTGGGGCACTACCCGATGCTCGAAGACCCGGCACCCTGGGCCGCGGCCATCGCCGAGTTCGTCGCCGAGTTGGCGCCGGGCTCAGCCGGCCCGGCGTCGACGCCAGGCGAGTAGGGCCAGCAGGGCCAAGCTGGCCGCGGGCGTGCCCTTCGTATCGGCCCGGCAGGCGCAGGGGCTCGCGCCGCTCTCGTCGTCGGGCGGCGGTCCGTCGGGGTCTTCGCTGACCTGATAGACGCGCGGCGAGTAAGCGGTATAGACGGCGCCGCTCGGGTCTTCGACATCGAGGCGCACCCGGTAGGCACGCAGGGGCTGACCGCCGGCGCCCCAGGGGATCTGTACGGCGAAGGGGAAGTCGCCGCGGGCCGGAAGCTCGTCGAGGCTGAGCTCGACTTGTTCCCACTCGATCTCGGCCCCGCCGCCCACGACCTCGCCGATGTAGGCGCTGAGGCTCGAGCCGGCGGCGGCGTCGATGCAGGCGTCGAGCTCGAGATCGCGGCCCTCCATCGTCAAGGCCACGTCCTTGGGCTCGATGAACAAGGCGGGCGGCCCATCGCCGTCGTCGTCGACGACCTTGAACAAGCCCTCGCGCCGGGAGCTCACGTTGACCGGCGGATCGTAGGTGTAGCCGATCAGCTGCCAGGCCCCCTCGGGGATGCCGGTGGTGTCCCAGCTCGCGCCCATGGCTGCGGCCTCGAAGGTGATCTCGATGCGCGGGTCGTCGGGGGTCACCCGGGTCCAGCTGTCGCTCGGCCAGGCGGGGGCCTGCGTCCAGATGTCCTCGGGCGGCGGGGTCCCGAAGTCCGTGACCACGGCGGCGGTCGCGTCGATGTCGGTCTGCGAGACCCAGGTCGGCAAGGCGCCCGCGTCCTGGCGGGCGATGGCCAGCAGTTGGTGGGTGCGTCCGCCGACGACCTCGTCGTCGGGGATGGGGTAGCTCTCCTCTTCGTCGATGCTCCAGCTGAGCTCGACCACCGGATCGACGCTGCGATCGATCCGCGTCATGCAGGGGACCGCACCGAAGTCGACGGTGATCCGCTTGCGCAGGGTGTCGATGGCGCCGGCGCGCGGCGCAAAGGCGAGCGCCCCCGCGGCCAAGGCCAGCAGGGGCGCGACGAGGGAGAGCCCACGCATCACAGGTTGCCGCACTCGTCGAAGGTGTCGACCTTCGGGTAGTACAACAAGAAGTTGATGCACATCTCGTTTTGGGTCTCGGGCCCGCCGCTCACGTCGCTCGTGCCCTCGGTGTTGTCGAAGACGCAGTGGGTGTCGACGCGGTCGCCGGGGTGCAAGACGACGTCCTCGACCGGCTTGAAGGTCTGGTAGTCGAAGCGGTAGGGGTCTTCGCGGCCGAGCTCGAAGGGCGCGCCCCCGCCGGCCGGCGTGACCTCGCCCCAGAGCACCGAGCCGATCTCGTGGGCGTGCAACCAGCTGCCCAAGATGTGCATGTCCTCGGGGAAGTTGGTCGAGGTGAAGGACTCGCTGCAGCTGGCCACGTGCTCGGCCGTTTGCCCCGCGGGGACGTGGATGCCGTTGATGTCGCCGAAGGTGGCGATGCCGGCGTTGTTCGGCCGCAGGTTGTCGTCGAGGTAGTAGACGTTGAAGCCGCCGTTGTCGGTGAAGCTCTCGTTCAGCGGGTTGTCGTAGTGGACTTGGAAGCGGATGGTGACCGTGCCGGTCGAGCCGGTGAGGAAGCCGGCTTCCTCGGGCAAGAAGAGGGGCTCGCCAC
Organism: Polyangia bacterium; assembly: GCA_030431075.1. Lineage (GTDB taxonomy): Bacteria > Myxococcota_A > Polyangia > Nannocystales > Nannocystaceae > JAUIJR01. Next base: position 5,944 of record JAUIJR010000311.1, read on the forward strand.
CGGGGGCCCAACCCCAGATCATGTCGTCCCAGGGCTCTTCGAGGCAGGGGACCGCGGGGTTGTCGTTGGTCGGGGTGTCGAGCACCTGCACGACGTAGTGGTGCACGTGGGGGTCGTCGACGACGGGCTCGAAGCCGACGAGCTGCACCTCGGCCGGCACCTCGAAGGTCTGCGAGTAGCAGCCGTAGTAGGTGGGGGCGAACGAGGGTGGCGAGAAATTCGGCATCCGAATCTCCCACTTCTCGAAGTCGTCGGGGTTGATGCCGGTGTCGGTGCCCGTGTCCTCTTCGCCGCTGCCTTCTTCGCCGCTGGCTTCGCTGCCGCTGCCCTCTTCGCCGCTGGCCTCGCTGCTGCTGGCCTCGCTGCTGGTCTCGCCGTCCCCGCTCTCGCTCGCGCCGCCGCCACCGCACGCAGCGAGGGGCAAGAGGGTCAGCAGGGGCAGGAGGGTCGAGGTACGCAAGCGGTTCATGGCTTCATCTCTTTCGGCATCGAGTACGCAACGGCGCAAATCTACATCAGCTCGCTCAGCTCGGGGCGCCGGCGAGGATCCAGGCCTCCAAAGTGGCCAGTTTCTCGTCGCTCAGGGGTCCGAGCGGGGGCATCGAGTCCCCCTCGCCACCCACGTCGAGGTGGGTGTCGTTGAGCTTGTGCCACAGGTAGCTGTTGTTCAACGACCCGGGCGAGATTCGCATCATGCCCGGGACCTGCTCGCTGGGGACGCCGACGATGTTGTCGTAGCTCATG
>JAUIJR010000312.1 GCA_030431075.1 Polyangia bacterium
GTAGGGGTAGGGGGAGTCGGGCGCCAGCGGGTAGCTCTCGTCGGCGCCTTCGATGTGCTGCCCGCGGACGATCGCGGCTTCGGTCCCAATGTGGATGAAGCGTCCGACCGAGGCCGCGCGCGCCGCTTCGAGCATGCGCCGCGTGCCTTCGACGTTGACGCGCTCCCAGGCCTCGCGCGGGCCCCAGTCCTCGACGAACGCGGCGCAGTGGACGATCGCGTCGACGCGTCCGAGCTCCTCGGCGCTGACGCTCTCGAGATCACAGCGGATCGCTCGCCCACCGCCGGCCTCGATGGCGCGGTCCGAGCGTTCGGAACGCGACATCGCCCGCACGTCGTGACCCAAGGACACGAAGTGGCGCAAGGTGGCTCCGCCGACGAAGCCCGACGCTCCGGTGATGAAGATCTTCACGGTGGGGATCAGCGAGGACGTTGAATGACGTCGCCACTGAGAACCTCGAAGGCAACGGTAGCACCATTGCGGACTTCGAAGCGTACTTGCGCGTGATCGTGACCTTCGGCGAGCTCGATGATCCGATCGGGTAGCTCGATTCGGTTCGCTCCGGGCGGATCGGCGCTCAGGGCCAGGCGTGCCTTGCCCTCGGACCAGCTGATCGTGCGGGGTCGGTCCCGGGTGTCTGTACCTTCGGGCAGCGACCAAGGGTGAAGTCGGTGGTACTCCGCCTCTTCGTTCTCGCGGTGCAGTCGGATCTGCATGGTGATCGCGATGACGGCGATCACCACCAAGACCAGCCCCATGATGAGACCGAGGCGGCGTCGCACCTTGCGTCCGGCGCGGTAGCCCGCGAGACGACCGAGGTGGTGGTCCCCCCGGGGCGGGTCGTTGAGGAGCTCATCGCTGCGATCGCGCACGGGCTCGGCCAGCTTGGCCGCGAGCCGCGGATCGATCTCGGGCTGGGGCTCCGCCGATGCGTTCTGCCCCTGCTCTCGCTCGGCCATCGACAGCCCGTCCGTTGCGGCCGACCTAGCGATTCGCCTCGTCGATGAGACGCGCGCCCTCCATGAGCAGGGCGGTCGGCGAAGCCTGAATGGTGTCTTCCATGTCGACCTCCATCGCGCTGAAGGCGAAGCGGCCGCGTTCCCATCGCATCATCTCGTAGATGCAGGACTTGCCGTCGAGGTCGGGGTTCTTGTCGATCTTGGCGTGGACGATCTGTCCCTTGCGCAAGAAGATGCGGCCCACTCGCTTGTCTTCGGCGTTGTTCAGCGCGAGCACGCCGCCTTTGCGCTCCATCTCCATCATCACGATGAGCGAGGAGAGGCCGAGCTGCTCGAGGCGGCCGTTGAGCGCGGTCTTGCGTTTGGGCTTCGCCGGCTTGGCCGCTTCGGGGGGCGCCTCGGCTTGTTGCGGACGCGTCGGCGGGCCACCACCTTGGGCCGGCGGTCCGGGCCGCTGCGGGGGCTGTTGCTGGGGCGGGTAGCCGCCTTGTTGGGGAGGGTAGCCGCCTTGGTTGGGCGGGTAGCCACCTTGTTGCGGAGGGTAGCCGCCTTGTTGAGGCGGGTAGCCGCCTTGGTTGGGCGGGTAGCCGCCTTGGTTGGGCGGGTAGCCGTAGCCGCCTTGTTGGGGCGGGTAGCCGCCTTGGTTGGGCGGGTAGCCGTAGCCACCTTGTTGGGGTGGGTAGCCACCTTGGTTGGGCGGGTAGCCACCTTGCTGAGGTGGGTAGCCACCTTGTTGGGCGGGGTAGCTTCCCTGTTGGCTCGGCGGTCGGCTCTGCGACGGGTCGGCGCTCGGGCTGGCGCCACCGGTCAAAGCCGTGACCACGCGGCGCTCGAGCTCGTCGAAACGAAAGGGCTTCGAGATGCAGGCATCTTTGTTGATGCCCATCTGGCGCAGCTGCGTTTCGTCGGTCCCCAGCGCCGTGAGGAACAAGACCGGAATGTGGGCGAATGAAGGATTGCCGCGGAGGTTTTGGACGAAGGTCCAGCCGTCCATCACCGGCATCATCACGTCGGTGATGATCAACTCTGGCGGGTTCTTGTGAACCTTCTCCAGCGCCTGCTCACCATCGCGGGCAGTCTCGACGCTGTAGTTGCCCTTCTTCTCCAGGCTGGACGAGACCATCCGAAGGATCCACGGGTCGTCGTCCACGACCAGCACGCGCACGGCCGGCATCGGGGTTCAGCGTAGGTAGCGGCCATACCTGTGTCAACGAAACACGAACAATCCTAGGCTTTTGCGCTCCGTGGCGTGAAAGTACGCGCGCACTGCGCGTTTGTTCGGCGTCTGCGTCGCCGCTTGCCGCGAGTCGAGACCCTTTGACACACTGAGCCGGCCATGACCCGCCTTTGCGCTGCGAGCTTGATCTGCCTCGGAAGCCTCACCTTCGCCGCTGGCTGCGGTGGAGACGAGGGTGACAACCACGACGTCGTCAACATCGAGCTGCTGCGTGCCGGCTCCGGCGCCGAGGACCCCTTCGTGGACACGGCGCGCATCCAGGTGCGCTTGAACTACAACCAGTGCCTCGAAGACTTCTACACGATGACCAACACCGAGTGGGAGCAGGGCGGCGAGAAGGGCGGTCCGGTCTTTCAAGAGTGGATCGACCGTCTTTGCGACCGCGACGTCTACGACACCTCGATCGACTGTGAGGTCGCAGAGATCGACCAAAACCTGGGTAGCACCTCGGCCCTCAACACCAGCTTGAAGGTCACCTACACCGTTTTGGACCCGAACCTCACCCGGCAGCGCATCTTCTTTGGGCCGCTGCCCAACGAGGACCTCGTGACCGATTGTCGCCCCGAGGTGAAGATCGACGCGGGCTCGGTGCTCGGCTTCAACGCCGCGGGCGAGCCGATCTGGGAGATCGAGAGCTTCACCGGCTTCGACACGGCCTACCCCGGTCAAAACGGTCCGATGTCCGTGAGCATCCGTCGCTCGCAAGCGCCGGGCGGCTGATCTGCGCGTGCGCACGCTGCCCGCCTTCGCCCTGGTGTGCGTGGCTGGGGCCGGCTGTTCGACGCCGGCCACGGCGGAGCGCGTCCCCGATGAGGGGGAAGCGCCGGTCGCAGATGCCCATGTCGCGCCGCCTTGCCTCGAGGCGGACGATGCCGCGTTGGCGCGGGGGGCGAGCGACGGCCGCTGCCCTTGGATCTTGCGCGAACACGACGATGGGATCGAGCTGACGCGCGGCGAAGTCGGCGGCGAGCTGCGCCGCCACGCCGGTGAGTGGCCGGAGTCTTGCGATCCGCGCCGATGCGCGGCCGAGCTACACGCCACGCGGCTGGGCCCGGCCGTCTTGCTCGTGGAGGCACAACTCGACTCCGGCATGCCGGCGCAGGTGTGGTTCGGGCGGATCGCCGACGAGGGCTTGGTCTTCGAGCCGCTATTCGTCGGCGAAGGGGTGTTCTCCGAGGGGACGCAGCTCGGGCCGAGTTACAGCCTCGTTCCGGCCGGCTGCGGCGAGCGCTGGGGATTGGTCGCGCGGGCGCGCCTGGGTGGCGCGAGCGCCGAAGGGCCCGATGAGGCGCTCACGGCCGCCGTGGGTCCATTGGGGGGAGTTTCGGGTGAAGGGGCTTGCGAGGACCTCGGCGTACCCGTCCCCTGAGGGGGGCGGCACTCGCGGCGGGCCGAGCCGGCGTATAAATTGAGGCGTGCCCACCTCGAGGAAAACAGAGAAGACGGACCCGTCGGCCGTCACGGGCACCTGGGAGGATTCGGCGCTTCCGGAGATCGAAGGCCTCGATGTCGAGGCCATGACCCTCGAGCGACTGCTGCATGCGGCCTTTGCCCCAGCCGAAGACCGGCACGCGTTGCGCGAGCAGATCGGCAAGGGGGGCATGGGCGAGGTCTCCATCGCGCTAGATCGACGCCTTCACCGTCCGGTCGCGCTCAAGCAGGTCGAAGACGGACGCGCGACCGACGTGCGATCCGTAGCCAGCTTCATCCACGAGGCCCGACTCGCCGCGCGCTTGGATCATCCCAACATCGTGCCCGTCCACGACCTCGGGATCCGAGACGGGCACCGCGTCTTCTTTACGATGAAGCTGGTCGAGGGCGAAGACTTGGCCCACAAAGTCCGCCGCGAGGGTCTCGAGGGCCGCACGCACGACCAACTGCTCGACCTCGTCGAGGTCATGATCAAAGTCTGCGACGCGCTGGCCAGCGCCCACGCGCAAGGCATCGTCCATTGCGACGTCAAGCCGCACAACATCATGGTCGGCAACTTCGGGGCCGTCTACTTGATGGACTGGGGGCTCGCGCGCGACCTCGATCGCAACGAGCCGCCGCCGCCGCCTTCGAGTGACGCCCCCGCGGCCGTCGACGAGAGCTGGCTCGACATGCCCGAGAACGAGGGCGCAGCCGGGACGCCCGGTTTCATGCCGCCGGAGCAGGCGCGCGGGGAGCCGGTCGACCATCGCAGCGACGTCTTCGCGGTGGGGGCGGCCTTGTACTACGTGCTCACGGGGCAAGCTCCCTTTAGCGCGCCGACGCGGGTCGAGTCGCTGCGCTACGCCACCCGTTGCGCCTTTCGGGCGCCCTCGGAGCTGCGCGACGACATCCCCAGCGGGCTCGAGGCGATCGTCATGCGGGCGATGTCCGAGACCCGGGCCGCCCGCTACGAAGACGTCACCGCCCTGCGCGAGGCGCTGGTCGGCTACTCACGTGGCGGCGGCGACTTCCCCCGCGTGCGCTTTTCGGCCGGCGAGGACATCGTGCGCCAAGGCGAATCGGGCGACGCGGCCTTCATCATCGTCTCGGGCGAGTGTGAGGTGCTGCTCGACGGCGAACAGATCCGGATCATGGGATCGGGCGAGGTCTTCGGCGAGACGGCCATCTTGGCCGAGGTCCCCCGCACGGCGACCGTGCGCGCCTTGGGCGAGGTGGTCCTGATGCAGGTCAAGCGCGGCGTCTTCGAGCGCGAGGTCGATCGCATGTCGCCGTGGATGGGCGCGTTCACCCGAACTTTGGCCCAACGCTTGGCGGAGCGCTGACCCCTTGGGCACGATCAAAGATCCGACCGTGGAAGAGCCCGATGCGGCCGAGGCCCTGATCGAGGCCTGGCTCGAAGGGGACGCCTTGGAGTTCGAGTCGCAGCTCGATCGCGGCGGCATGGGCCTGATCGAGCGGGTGCGTGACCGCCACCTCGATCGCGTCGTCGCGCGCAAGGTCCTCGCGCCCAACTTGGCCGTGGACGCCAAGTCGGTGCGTTACTTTTTGCGCGAGGCCTGGGTCACGGCCAAGTTGGCCCACCCGGCCGTGGTGCCCGTCCACGCCCTGGAGCGCGACGAAGAGGGCCGCTTGTACTTCACGATGAAGTTGGTCGAGGGCGTCGACTTGGCCAAGCGCGTCGAGTCGCTGGGCACCGGCCCGGTCGACCAAGAGCAGCTCTTCGAGCTGCTGGCGATCGTCTTGCGTGTGTGCGAAGCCCTCGAGCTCGCGCACGCCGAGGGGATCGTCCATCGAGACATCAAGCCCGACAACGTGATGATCGGGGCCTTCGGCGCGGTCTACCTCATGGACTGGGGCGTCGCCGCCCCGATGCCCGGGGGGGCCGAGATGCCCGCAAACTTGGAGGTCGATGATCGCGGCTCGGCCGTCGGGACGCCGGCCTACATGGCGCCCGAGCAGGCGACCGGAATTCCCGCAGACGCGCGCACGGACGTCTACGGGATCGGCGGTCTGCTCTACTTCATCTTGACCCGCCGCGCGCCGCACCGCGGGCGCTCGATCATGGAGGTGCTGCAGCACGCGGCCTACGAGTCCGTCGAGCCTCCGACGCGTGCCCGGCCCGAGCAGACCATCCCCATCGCGCTAGAGAACGTGGTGCTGCGCGCCTTGGCCAGCCGCCCCGACGACCGCTACGCCTCGATCGCCGAGCTCGCCAAGGAGCTACGTCGCATCATGCGTGGCGGTGGCGACTTTCCACGCACGCGCGTTCGCAAAGGCGAGCACGTCGTGCGCGAAGGGGAGGCGGGGGATGCGGCCTTCATCATCGTGAAGGGGCGCTTGCGGGTATACCGACGCGTCGCAGGCGAACGGCGTGACCTTCGAGTGATGCGGCGTGGCGAGGTCTTTGGCGAGATGGCGATCTTGGGCTCGGGCCTGCGCACGGCCAGCGTCGTGGCCGAGGAGGACTGCGAGCTTTTGGTGGTCACCAAGCAGACCCTGCAACGCGAGGTCGGTGACATGAAGCCCTGGGTCGGCGCCATCGTTCGAACCTTGGCCCGCCGCTTCGAGCAGCGCGAGCGCGAGCTCCTCGAGGCCTCGGCGCCTTCGACCCGGCGCGTGCCGGCCTTGCTCGATCGCAACCGAGTCTTGCAGATGTGCTTGTTGCTGGCCGAGGGCTGGTGCCCACATCGAGGCGAGGGAGAGCACCTGCTCGTGCGCTTTGGCGATCTGGCGCGCGAGGTCGCGGCCCTGTGCGGGGTCGACGACGCGCGCTTGGCCTCGATGTTCGAGGCCCACTCGAACTTCGAGCTCGACGCGGCGCGGGATCTGGTGCGGATCCGGGATCCGGCGGCCTTGCGAGCCAAACTCCGGGCGGCCCTCGGTCGCTGAAGCAAGGCCCCCGCCGGGGCGATCAGGCCGGCACGATGCAGATGCCGAGCTGCTCGAGCCCCGGCTGACTGAGGTTCTCGCCCAGGGCTTCGCAGCTGGCGGGGCTGGGGCAGCCCGGATCGCTCGCGGAGAGGTCGCAGTAGGGCGTGCAGCAGTGCGA
>JAUIJR010000313.1 GCA_030431075.1 Polyangia bacterium
CTTGCTGATGGTGGTGCTCGACGCCTTCGACCCGCGCGGCGAGGCGACGCCGGCGCGCCGCTTGGTGGGGACGGCCGCCGCGGTGCTCGGCGTGTGGGGCTTTGGAGATCTGCGCTTGGCCTTGGCCTTGCCGGTCGCGCTCGGCTGGGCGTGGGCGATGAAGTCGCGGAAGCCCTGGGCGCTGCACGCCCCCTGGGTCGTGGTCGCGGCCAGCGTGGTGGTGCTCTCGATGAGCCTGGCCTCGAGTCGGGCGCCCCTGGCCGACTGGGGGGACCCCGACGGCTGGCGGCGCTTGTGGCAACAGCTCGACGCGAGCTCGATCCGGGCGGCCTTCGGCGGCGAAATCCTGCCCGGACGCGTCGCGCCATGGGCCCTCGAAAGTGGCCGTGCTTTCGATCGCCTGGTCGAAGACCTCGGCCCCCTCGGACCCTTGGCCGCGCTCGCGGGCGGCGTCTTGCTCTGGCGTCGCCCCGAGGAGCGAAGCTGGCTCTACGCCTTGATCGGCCTGGTCCTCGTCGAGTGGATCTACATCGTCGGCATCAACCCCATGGGTGGCGCCGACCGACAAACGGGCATCCCCTTGGCCTTGGTCGCGGCGACGATCGTGGGCTGCGCGCTCGCTCCGATCGAAGCCGAGGCCGGGCGCATGCGCTGGCCCTTGTTGTTGGGGCTGGGGGCGGCCTTGTGCATCGCGCCCGTTTTGCGCAGCTGGCCGGACCTGGGCGCGACCCGCTCGTGGGGGCCGCACGCGTGGAGCCGCCGCGCGTGGGCGAAGCTCGCGCCCGGCCGTTACGCGCTGACGGTCTCGGACGATCTGGCGGCGGGCTGGCGCGCCTCGACGAGCCTCGAAGGCGCGCGCCCGGATCTCTTCGTCTACCCCGCGCAACATCTATACCGTCCGGCGCCCGACTGGGTGCTGGCCCGTCGCGGGGACGCCCGGCGCCCACTCGAGCAGGCGTGGGCGGCGTGTGGGGAGGGCGCGCGCGCGCTCGCCTACGCCGCGGCGCTCGAAGCCGCGGGCGGGCGTCTGCTCGTCGAGAACCCGGGCCGAGAGATGGTGGCGGCCTTGCCGGCGACCCTCGACGGGCCGCTGCCTTGGGGCGAGGTCGTCTTGCGCGGCGCGACCGAGCCGGCGACTCCCGCCCGCTTCTCGGCCGCCGTCGATCTCGCCTTGCGCGAGGGGCTGGACGCGCACGGCGGCCTCGAAGCTCCCGAAGACCGCCGCCGCTTGTTGATCGCCGTCTCCGCCCGCTTGCGCGCGTGGCTCTCTGCCCGGAGCTTCGAGCCGGCCGCCCTCGAAGTCGCCGTCGCGGCCTACCGCGAGGCGATGGCGCGCACCGGCGTGGAGTCGGCGGCGACCTGGGTGAGTCTCGGTGCGCTGCTCGATCGCAAAGGCGATCGGGCGGCCGCGATCCGAGCCACGCGGCGGGCCTTGGCCCTCGAGCCCGGTCGCCGCCTCGCCCTGACCAACTTGGCCTTGTACCTCGCCGACGATCCGGCCTCGCTCGCCGAGGCGCGCGCGCTGGCCGAGCAGGCGACCGAGCTGCATGCCGACACGCCGGGGAGCTGGCGGCGCCTCGCCTCGGTGTGCCGCATCGCGGGGGACGCCGCGTGCACCGAGCGGGCCGAGCGAGGGCTCGAAGCGGCCGAGGTGGCGCGCGCCGCTGCCCAGGCGCAGGCGCCCGGTGGCGCGTCACGGCCCGGGTGTCCCGGCGCGCCGAGCGAGCTAGACTGAGCGCATGGCGAAGACGGCGAGGCAGCGCGAGCGACTTGGACGATGGCGCACGCGCTTGGGCCGGGCCGCTCTTGCGCTCGCGGCCTCTTCGGCGGCGGCCTGCGGGGAGAGCTCCTTCGACATCTACATGCGCGGCCTCGCAGAGATCGAGGCGGCCGACCGCGGTCCCTGCCAGATGGAGGTGGACGCGGGCGGCGCGATGGTGATCAGCTCGGCGAAGATCATCGAGTGTCTCGAGGCCAACCAAGCGGCGCTGCGGACCATCGAGGACGCGAAGGCCCGCGGGTTCGAGGGCAAGGATGTCGAGCGGGTGATCGCGCAGCTCAACGAGAAGATCGAAAAGCTCGAGTCGCGACGTTCGGTCGTCGGCTACATGGAGCGCGAGTCGGAGCTGCCCTGAGCGAGGCCGCGGCCGCGGCCCGCTAAAGCGGCGCGCCAGCGTAGATCCAGGCGCTCAGGCTCGAGAGCTCGTGCGCGCTGAGGGGGCGCCCCGGCGGCATCGGTGCACCGGGGACGGCGTGCAAGGTCGCGTCGCCTTCGCGCAGGCACTTGTGCAGCAGGTAGCTTTGCTCGGGTCGGCCGGGGGTCACGCGTCGGGTGCCGGTGGGGCCGCGGCGCGGGTCCAAGACCAAGCTCTCGTAGGCGCGGGTCGGGTCACGTAGGTCCAAGAGCTCGGTGGCGGGGTCTTCGGGATCGGCGTGGCAGCTGCAGCCGCCGCCGGGGTCGAAGATCTCGCCCTCTTCAAAGAGCTCGGTCAGCGTCGGGGCCTCGGGGGGCGGATTCACGGGGGGGATCTCGGGGTCCACGGCCTCGGGGGCGACCGCGAACTCGAGCACGAAGCGGGTCTCTTCGAAGCGCGGATCGTCGCTGCCTTCGGTGTCGGGGGCGTCGGGGACGATCCAGCCCGCGTCCTCGGGATCGAAGCGCTCGCCCTCCCAGCCCCGCTGCGCGTCGTACATGATCAGCCGGTAGGCGACGCCGGCCGCCAAGGGAGAGCTCGGGCGCAGGCGAAGGACCGATCCCGCGCACCAGGGGCTTTCGGCCCATTCGTCCGTGCCGGGCTCGCGCCAGTTTTCGAGCTCGAGCTCGACTTGCGCGTCATAAAAGACCACGCCAGAGCGCAAGCGGAGATCGTCGACGTCGATCGAGTTCGGGTCCAAGCGCCGGTCGACGCACAGATCGATCGACACTTGGGTGCTTTGGACGCTCTCGCCGGCCGCGGGGTGGGTCTCGACGATCCGCATCGGCCCGCCTTCGGGGTCGAAACGTTCAGTGCCGGTGGGGATGCCGCAGCCTGCGATCCACAGCGAGAGCAGCGCGAGGCGAGGAGGCGAGCTCGCAGTGGTGCGGCGGCCGCGAGATCGAGCAGACCGCTCCCGAAGCGGCCGTGGCTGGCCTTGGCTCGCCCGCACGGCCCGGAGCATAGCCCTCCCGGGCCCTCGGCGGGTTTGCGCCCTTTGCGCTGCTCGGGGCGGAGCCCACGATCCATTTGAGATCTCGGGGGCTTGCGCGACCGCCAGCGTTGACCCAAATCCGCGCTGGCTGCTATCGTCGCCCCCGAATTCGCCCGCGTAGGGCGTCTCAAACCGGCATGCACATGCCCCCCCGACTGGAGTCTTCGGTGACCCGAGCCAAGCGCCCCGCACTCGCCGCCGCCTGCTTCGCCCTCATTGGGCTGAGCGTGGGCTGCGGACCCTTCGGATACATCGGTCGCGTCGCGACCGACGCCAGCCGCTCGGTCGCCGACGCCGAGGCCGCCAAAGCAGAGGAGCTCGCACCCTACGAGTACTGGGGTTCGGTGGCCTACCTCGAGCAGGCCAAGGTGATGATGGCCTACAGCGAGTACGAGCGCTCTTTCGACTACGGCGATCGCTCGAAGCAGCTCGCCGAGGCGGCCAAAGAGAAATCGGAGCGTACGAGCAAGGGCATCACCGTCGAGCACAAAGAGGGCGTCGCTGCCCCCGACGAGATGGTCGACGCCCCCGCCGATGAAGCCGGGGCCGAAAGCGGTGCCGAAGGCGACGCCGAGAAGGCCGACGGAGGTGAGAAGTGAGCGTGTCGCGTCCTTTTGCCCGTTGGAGCCTGGGTTTGGCGGCGACCGCCTTGTTGGTCGCGCCCGGCTGCGTCGGCGAGACCGTCCGCGGTGAGGTCACCGGCACCAACACCCAGCTTCAGCGCGTCATCGCCAAGGGCAGCAAGAACATCAAGTGCGCGCCCAAGGCCACCGCGTTGGCCGAGGCCAACATCCGCTTCGCCGAGGACGCCCTGGACATGGGCGAGTACTACCGCGGCAAAGAGCACGCGCGTCTGGCCAAGCTCTACACCGAGCTCGCCGACGCCAAGACCGACGAGACCCTGTGCCGCGCGCCCGGCCAAGTCGTCGACGCCCCCAAGGGCGTGGTCGGCGACATCGACGGCGACGGCTACGATGACGAGGTCGACGGCTGCCCCGAAGAACCCGAGGATTTCGACGGTTTCGAGGACGAAGACGGCTGCGCCGACAAGGACAACGACAAAGACGGCGTCTTCGATGCGGCCCGCTTCGAGGGCGGCCAGTGGATCAACGAGGACCAAAAGGGCGACAAGGACTGCCGCAACGAGCCCGAGGACAAAGACGGCTTCGAGGACGAAGACGGCTGCCCGGACCCGGACAACGACAAGGACGGCATCTTGGATGTCGACGACCAGTGTCCCAACAAGCCCGAGGACCTCGACAACTTCGAAGACGAAGACGGCTGTCCCGACGAGGACAACGATCAAGACGGGTTCAAGGACCCCCAAGATCAGTGCCCGAACGAGCCCGAGGACAAAGACGGCGACCAAGACGACGACGGCTGCCCCGACTTGCAAGCCAAGTGGGACGGCTGCGCGCTCAAGCTCGACGACAAGGTCTACTTCGAGTTCAACAAGTGGGATATCGACCCGCGCAGCTACTCGCTGCTCGATGACGTCGTGACCGCCCTCAACGAGGGACCGGCCAAGGACAAGGTCACTATCGAGATCGCCGGTCACACCGACTCGAAGGGCAGCGACAAGTACAACCAGAAGTTGTCGCAAAAGCGCGTCGACTCGGTGCGCCAGTACCTCATCAACAAGGGCGTGGACGGCAGCCGCATGACCAGTGTCGGCTACGGCGAAAGCATGCCCATCGACACCAACCGCACGGCGGAAGGTCGAGCCCGAAACCGTCGCGTGGAATTCAACCGCACCGACGGAGAGTGCAAGAAGTAGCGCCTCTGGCGTGACGAGAGACCACCATGAAGCGGATGCGACTCGATAGAGGCCGCGCCGGCGCTTTGTGCAGCGCCGCGGCGGCCGCGTTGATGGCTTTGGCTTTGCCGACCTCGGCCCTGGCGACCCCGCGCGATGACATGCGCGACGCCTACGCCACGGCCCTCGATCAGTTCAACAACCTCGACTATCCGGCTGCGGCCGCGACGATCGAGTCGGGGATCTCGAAGGCGCAGTCGGAGGGCGCGGGCGGGGACCCCTCGCTGGCCTCTCTGTACGTCCTCAAGGCCGCGCTCTTGTACTCGAACGAGGGCGACGCGGCCCAAGCCCGCATCATGGAGGCGCTCAAGCGCGCCGTGGGCTTGAACTACCACGTGGTCATTCCCGTCGAGGTTCGCTCGCAAGAGCTCTCGACCATGCTGGCGCAGGCTCGCAAGTCGACGGGCCAAGCCGAGCCCGACCCGATCACGCACACCTTCCCCGAGCCCGCCTGCGGTGGCGAGCTGGTCTTCGAGGCGCTCCTCGGTGTGCCCGATGGCGGCCAGGCCGCCTTGTACTGGCGCTTCGTCGGCGAGACGGACTTCCGCACCGTGCAGATGGAGACCTTCTCCAACGTGGCCACGGCCGTGGTCCGCAGCGCGGAGCACAACGACCAGGACATCGAGTACATCCTCGCGGCCTTCGACGCCGGCGGGAACAACGTGGCCAACCTCGGCACGGTCGAGCAGCCCCTCTCGCTGCCGCAAAACTGTGGCGCGGCCGTCGGTGACGGCGACGGCGACGTGGTGGGCGACGGCGACGGTGATGCGGGCGACGGCGACGGTGACACGGGCGACGGCGACGGCGACGGTGACGATGGCGGCGCCAAGGGCAGCAGCACGTTGCCCAAGTTCTGGTTCAACATCGGTCTGGGCACCGGCTTCGGCATCGCGCGCGGCAACGTCGAGGCGAGCTACACCGCCTACCGCCCGGCCAGCGCCGACTTCTTGTACGGGGCCGAAGAGCACGCCTGTGCGATCGCCCGCTGGATCGGTGGGCCCGATGGTCTGCCGTCGGCCGAAGATCTCGTCGGCGATGGAGATCCCAATACGCCGCTGGACACCTCGATGGTGCATCCGATGTCGGCCTTCGGCGTCTACTCCCCGCCGGGACAGGCGATGGAGATCGCGGGTGCCTACAACCCGCAGCGCTGCGCCTCCAAGCACCCGGTCTCCCCGGGGCTGGCCAGCGCGCCTTTCCACATCGCCCCCGAGATCGCCTTTCGCATTGGCGACCGCGTGGTGCTCGGCGTCTTCGCGCGTTTGCAGGTGGTCACCGGCTCGCGGGTCTTCTTGCCGGATCCCGACAAGCCCTACGGCGACCCGAACGTCCCCACCGAGGGCACGCAGTACTGGGACGACGTCTACGCCGACAGTCCAGAGGGCGCGAAGTTTTCGACCGGCTTCACCTGGGCCATCGGCGGCAAGTTCAAGTACATGCTCGGCAAGGACGGTAAGAAGTTCCGCCCCTACGTCGGCGCCTACGGTGGCTACGGCCAAAGCCGCTTGCGCGTGAACCTCGGCTTCGGCCAGGACCGCAACGGCAACAGCGTGCCGGACGACGAAGAGGTCGGCGCCGACGCCATCGACGCGATGGGCAACCAGTGCTTCCAGGTCTGGCCTTACAACGGCACCTGCGACGGCATGGGCAA
>JAUIJR010000314.1 GCA_030431075.1 Polyangia bacterium
AAGCCCGCGAGCTCGATGGTCGTCACCTTCGACCCCTCGACGGCCACCCAGGGGCCACGCCGCAGCCACCCGGGCACAGCCGGAGCCTCCGCCGCGAGCCTTTCGCGGCCCGCCTCGTACTCCACGTACAGCGCGTCCCAGGCCTCGGGCTCGACGTCGTGCAGGTTCACCGAGGTGATGCCCGCGTCGCTCGCCCCGGCGAAGTAGAAGTGGCGCGGCACCCCGGCGACGCCGTGTTCGGCCTCATGCCCCTCGGGGGCCGCGAGCGGCTTTTCCGGCGCCAGCGTCGAGGACGAGTCGGGCTTCGCGTCGGCGTCGGCGGCGGGTGCCCTCGCCTCGACCGTCGGCGCCGGCGGTGGCGGGGCGGCGCGCTGCGTGCACCCCGATCCGAGGAGTAGGGCGAGTCCCATCCGGCCCAGGTACGGACGCATGCAGCGAGTCTACTCCCTATAACTGGCGCGCACGCTCGACTCGAGCTGTGCGCCCTCGATCAGCGCGCCTCGTTCGTCGATCATGGCGATCAAGTCGAACACCGAGCCGGCGAGCGCCGCATCGAGCAGGTCTTCGGCCGAGAGCGAGGGCCGGCCCATGCGCTCGGTCAAAGGCAGCTCGATCGCATCGACCCCGTCGTAGGCGCGGTAGACCACCTCGGTGCAGACCAGGCGATCGGCACGAAAAAAATCGAAGTCGAAGTTGTAGGCCTTGCCCTCGTGCGTGGCGGCGCGCTCCAGTGCACGCGCGATCGAGCTGGCCGGCAGGCGCGGTCGCAAGAGCACCACGGCGTCGACGGCCAAGGTCTCTTCCAAGCTGCGAAAGCGGACGCCATCTTTGAGGGCTTCGAGGGTGAAGCAGGGGTCCATGGCCCGCTCGCGGCAGCGCGCGTCGAGTCGCACACCGAGGGCCTCGCGCTGCGCCTCGCTGCCGATCACCAGGGCCGCGTGGGGCCAGTAGCCCGGCAGCAAGAGGTTGGTCAGGGCGGCGGCGTGTCGCGTGATCAGCACGTCGCCGGGGGCCATGCGGGCGGCCAGCGTCGCCCGCAGCTCGGGGGTCACCCGCTTGGGGGTCCAACGGTCCCGCAACTCCGAGGCGATGCGCCCGCCGCCCTCCATCACGCGCAGGGTCGTCTTGCGCCGGGCGGAGTCTCCGCGCCGTTGCAGGGCGTGGCGCATGAAGGCCCAGGCCAAGGCGGCGTAGCGCCGTTTCGACAGGTCGACCGCCAGCTCGAGCCCATCGAGCGCCTCCACCAGGTGACCGACACTCGCATCGCCCGCGAGCGCGGAGATCTGCGCGCGCTTCGACTCCACCCACTTCACGCTCGACCGCATGCGCAAGGCCTTCTCCGGATCGGTGAGCGACTCGAAGATCCGAGTGAAGCTCTTGGCCGGAATGCGATGCCGCACCCGGGCTTCGTTGAGCTTGCGCTGCACCAAGGGCGCGTGGCCGACCTCCTCCACCACATGCCGATCCAAGCGCGCGACCAAACAGGCCGCGGTGTAGCCCGCGACGAAGAGCCCCATCTGCGTGGGGTCGTCTTCGTCCGGCCGATCGCCCTCGAGCGCAGCCGCGCAGCCTTCGATCACCTCCCACAAGGCCACGCGGAGGTTCAACGCGCGGGCGAACCACTCGTCGAGCAGCTCGTCTTCGTCCGGCCGAAAAAATCCGCGCTCGATGGCCGCCGCCGCCACCGCCTGTACGCGCGCTGCCTCGCAGACGCGGGCGACGCTCGGCTGCGCCCCTTCGAGCACGCGCGTGGCCCAACGTAGCTGCGCCTCGAGCTCGGCTGCGTCCGCCATGCCGATGCAGTGTATCCGCGCATCGCGGCGAAGGCCGAGGCGCTGGTAGCCTCGGCCCATGTCCGACTCGCGCCGCCTCCCCGTCCCCGTCCCCGCCCGCGTCTCGGAGGGCGCCGCGAACGAGGTCCGCGACATGGAGAGCTACCGGGCCCACTACGAGGCCGCCCGCGATCCGGCCTACTGGCTCGAGCAAGCCAAACAACGGATCGTCTGGCGCTCTGCCCCGAGCGTCGCCTGTCGCGGCGACTTTTCGAGCGTCGGCGAGGCCCCGATCCACTGGTTCGAAGACGGCCAGCTCAACGTGACCGAGTCGTGCTTGGACCGGCACCTCGACGCGCGCGGCGAGCAGACGGCCATCATCTGGGAGGCCGACGAGATCGGCGAGGGGCGCTCACTGAGCTACCGCGAGCTCCACGCCGAGGTCGCACGCGCCGCCAACGCGCTGGCCGCCCTCGGCGTGAAGCGGGGCGACACCGTCATCATCTACATGGGCATGGTGCCCGAGGCGGCCATCGCCATGCTCGCGTGTGCCCGACTCGGCGCCGTGCACTCGGTCGTCTTTGGCGGATTTTCGGCGCACGCGCTGCGCGACCGCATCGTCGACTGCCGTGCCCGCGTGGTGATCAGCCAAGACGAAGGCCGCCGCGGCGGGCGGAGCATCCCCCTCAAAGCCGTGTGCGACGAGGCCCTCGAAGGGCTCGAGCAGGTCGAATCGCTGCTCGTCTTTCGCCGTACGGGGGCCGAGGTCGCGTGGCGAGAGGGACGCGATCACGACTGGGCGAGCGCCTTGGCCGCCCAGCCCGACACGCACGAAGCGGTCGCCGTCGGGGCCGAAGACCCGCTGTTCATCCTCTACACTTCGGGCTCCACGGGCCGCCCCAAGGGCCTGATGCACAGCTGCGGCGGCTACCTGAGCTGGGTGGCCTACACCCACGCCAACACCTTCGACCTGCGCGAGGGCGATGTCTTCGGCTGCGTGGCCGACGTCGGCTGGATCACCGGGCACAGCTACATCGTCTACGGACCGCTTTGCAACGGCACCACCACCGTGATGTTCGAGTCGGTGCCCACCTACCCCGACGCCGGCCGCTACTGGGACTTGGTCGCGCGCCACGGCATCACGATCTTCTACACCGCGCCCACGGCCATCCGGGCGCTGGCCGCCCACGGCGACGCGCCCGTGCGCGCGCACGATCTTTCGAGCCTTCGCGTCCTGGGCACCGTCGGCGAGCCGATCAACCCCGACGCCTGGTGGTGGTACTTCGAGGTGGTCGGCCAAGGCCGCTGCACCATCGTCGACACCTGGTGGCAGACGGAGACCGGCGGCCATTGCATCACGCCCTTTGCCGCGGCGACGCCCAACAAGCCGGGCTCGGCCAGCTTTCCGGTGCCGGGCATCCAGCTCGAACTGCGCGACGAAAAAGGCGCGCGCCTCGAAGGCGCCACCCAAGGCCACCTGTGCATCACGCACCCCTGGCCGGGCATGGCCCGCACCGTATGGGGCGACCACGCGCGCTACGTCGACACCTACTTTTCGACCCACCCCGGTCGCTACTTCACCGGCGACGGCTGTCGTCGCGACGAAGACGGCTACCTCTTCATCACCGGTCGCGTCGACGACGTCCTCAACGTCGCCGGGCATCGCCTCGGCACGGCCGAGTTCGAAGCCGTGCTCGTGAGCGACGACGCGGTCAGCGAAGCCGCCGTCGTCGGCTACCCCCACGAGGTCAAAGGCCAAGGCGTGTGCGCCTACTTGGTCTTGCAAGCCGAGGCCGAGGCCAGCCCCGCGCTGCTCGACAAGCTGCAAGCCGAGCTGCGCGCCGAGATCGGTGCGCTGGCCAAGGCCGATCGCTTCTTGGTGATCCCGGGTCTACCCAAGACGCGCAGCGGCAAGGTCATGCGTCGAATCTTGCGCAAGATCGCCGAGGGCGAGTTCGAGGCCATCGGTGACGTCTCGACCTTGGCCGACCCCGGAGTCGTCGACGCCATCAAGGCCATCGCCAGCGAGAGCTGAGGCCTAGCTTCAGGCGGCGGCGTCCAGCTCGAAGTCGGCCGGGATCTCGAAGATCCCCGAGGCGCCCAAGAGGCCCTCTTCGAGGTCTTCGATCAGGTGCAGCAGGTCATCCGTGCTCGGCGCGATGCGCCGGGGGATGGGCCCGAGTGCGATCAGTTGCGAGGGAGTGACGCGCATGGCGTTGGGTGGGACCCGGCTCCCCCGCGAAGGATTCAGGCCCAAGGCCGCCCAAAACGCCCCTGACGCGGATGTCAGGGTGCATGCCCCCGCCACCGACGCTGCACGCAGCGCCGAGGGCGGGGCAAACGGCCTAGGCCGGGCTCTAGAGCGCCCAGCTGCTTTGGCCGGCGACGTCGCGGATCTTCACGCCCAGCTCGGCGAGCTGATCGCGCACGGCGTCGGCCTGGGCCCAGTCTTTGTCCTCGCGCGCTTGCGCGCGCTCGGCGAGCAAGGACTCGACCTTGGCCACGTCGAGACCGATCCGTCGGGCTTTGAGATCCCGGCGCTCGGCCAAGTAGCCCTCGGCGTCGCGCTCGAAGCAGCCACAGATCGAGGCGACGGCGCTCATCTGATCGACGAAGCGCTTGATGCTGCGCTTGCGGACATTCTTGTCGACGCCCTTTTTCGAGGCGAGCAGGCGGTTCACCACGCTCAAGGGCTCGCTGAGCTCGGCGAAGGCCGCCGCCGTGTTGAGGTCGTCGTTCATCTTGGCCACGAAGGCGTCCAAGAACGCGGCGATGGCCGGATCGACCTCGCCGCCATCGTCCTCGACGCCATTGGCCACGAAGGCCTGGGCCGCGGCCAAGGTCTCGTAGACGTAGGCGACGCGATCGTCGGCCTCTTCGAGGCCGGGAAAGCGCACGCGTGAACGCAAGGCCTCGCGATCGGCCTCGGCTCCGCAGCTCTCGCACTTGCCCGCTTGTTGGGCCTCGCCCGACATGGCGACGCCGCAGCTGGGGCAGGCGACTTCGACGTCGAAGTTCACCCCGCGCCGGTAGTGCACCGACAGCAAAAACCAGCGCAGCACCTCCGGGTGATAAAGGGCCGTCACCTCGCGCATGGTGAAGAAGTTGCCGAGCGACTTGCTCATCTTCTCCCCTGCGAAGTTCACGAAGCCGTTGTGCACCCAATAGCGCGCGAAGGTGTCGTGACCGCAGGCGCCCTGGCTCTGGGCGATCTCGTTTTCGTGGTGCGGGAAGATCAAGTCCATCCCGCCCGCGTGAATGTCGAAGCTGTCGCCCAGCTGCGTGCGACTCATGGCCGAGCACTCGATGTGCCAACCCGGCCGTCCCGCGCCCCAGGGGCTGTCCCAGGTGGGCTCGCCCGGCTTGCCCGCCTTCCACAAGGCGAAGTCCGCCGGATCACGCTTGCGCTCGTCGACGGCCACCCGCCCACCGGCCCGCTGCCCCTCCATGTCGCGCTTGGAGAGCTTGCCGTAGTCGGGAAAGTCCGGGACCGAGAAGTAGACGTCGCCCTCGAGCGGATAGGCCAGGCCCTTGTCGACGAGGGTCTGGGTCATCTCGATGATCTCTTGGATGTGACCAGAGACCGTCGGCTCGATGTCGGGGCGAAGCACCCGCATCGCGTCGAGGTCGTGGTGGTACTCGTCCAAAAAGTGCTGCGCGAGCTCGGCCTCGCTTTGGCCGGCCGCCTCGGCGCGCTTGACGATCTTCTCGTTCACGTCGGTGACGTTGCGCGCGTAGGTCACCTTCAGGCCGCTGTACCGCAAAAAGCGGACCAGCACGTCCGGCAACAATGCGGCGCGCCCATGCCCGAGGTGGCTCATGTCGTAGACCGTCGGACCACAGCAGTAGACCTTGCACTCCCCGGGCTGGAGGGTCTCCAGCGGCCGCTTTTGGGCGGTGAAAGTGTCGTAGATCTGCAGTTCGAGGCTCATGGGCCCCGGAGCATGCACCGAAGCGCCGCCTTTGGCCAGCGCTCGACCGAATCAAAGCGCGCTCAGCTTTGGGTCAGCTCTCGCAGTCGCGCGGCCATCTCGGAGGCCTCATCGTGATCCAAGGTCCCCACGGGCCAGCCCACCTTGAGCCCCTGCGCCGCGTCGGGCTTGGGGATGATGTGGAAGTGCACGTGAAAGACGGCCTGGTGCGCGCGCGCGCCGTTGTTTTGCAGGATGTTGTACTGGTCGACGTCGGTGACCTCGATGAGGGCGCGGCAGATCCGCGGCAGCGCCCTCCCGATGGCCGCCGCCGACTCGTCGGAGAGTTCGTGCAGGTGGGCCTTGGCCTCCTTGGGAATGACGAGGGTGTGGCCCTTGGCCAGCGGCCCGATGTCCAAAAAAGCGAGCACGTGCTCGTCTTCGTAGACGGTGTGGTTCGGGACTTCGCCGCGCAAGATTCGGTCGAAGATCGTGTCCGGCATGGGCCCGAGTCTAGCAAGGGGCGTGCGACGAAACTGCGACGGTCAAAAACGTAAAAAGACGGCGCCGAAGCACCGTCTTTTCAGACACTCGCGGCGCCGGGCGCCGAGCGGGCCTCAGGCCATCTTGACCGAGATCATCTGGACGGGCTCGTTGGGACGGTCACGACGGGTGGGCACCTTGGTGATGGCGTCGACGATGTCCAAGCCGGCGGTGATGCGGCCAAAGACGGGGTGCTTGGACTGCCCGGGCGAAAAGAAGTCGAGGTAGGGGTTGTCCGCGACGTTGATGAAGAACTGGGAGCTGCCGCTGTTGGGTCCGGCGTTGGCCATGGACAAGGTGCCGCGGTCGTTCGAGATCTTCTGATCGGCGGGGTGCTCGTCGGGGATCTTGCCGTGCGGCGAGCTGCC
>JAUIJR010000315.1 GCA_030431075.1 Polyangia bacterium
GGGGGCCTCGGGCAAGAAGGTCGAGGTCTCGCCGGGGCGCTGGCCCCCCAAGGTGCAAGTGGCGGTCGCCACGACCCCGCCTTTGTCCTGCGAGCGGAGAGTCGCCCGCGCAAAGCTCAGGCGACTGCCCTGGCGAAGCAGCTCGACCTCGATCTCATGCGGACCGGGCAAGGCCGGCGCGCATAGGCTTCCGGTGAGGGTGCGAAGCTGGGGGAGGGCGCCCGCAGCTTCGCCCGCGGCCAAACTCGCGCGCGTCAAGGCCCCGAGCACCAAGCCGCCAAAGGCGCCGCGCCCTTGTTGCCAGCCGTCGGGCATCTCCATCGAAAAGCGGCCCCCGGTCGGCCCCAGCTCGATGGTTTCAACACGACTCGCTTCACCAAAAGCCTGCGGCATCGTGGCGCATGTAGCACGCGGGCGGGGGTAGTGCCGCTGCGCAGGTGGCTGCGCAGGCGGGGGGCTGGCGTGGGCGCGAGCAGCTTCGCTTCGCTCGATCGTATGGTGCTGCGGTGGGGAGACTCGGCTACGGCTACGGCGCGCGGCGACGAACGAAGCTCGCGTTGGGATTGGTCGCGCTCGCTTGCGCGCCGAAGTCCGAGCCACCGCCGCCCCAGCGCCATGTCCTCGCGGCGTCACAGCTCGGCCGCTACGCCGGAACTCCGCGCTTCGAGCTGCAGATCCGCGACAACCCGCTCGAGTCGCGCGACTACTTTTGCTTCGCCGAACTCTACGCGCCCGATCGCGTGAACTTCGACTGCGGCTTCGAAGAGGTCTACATCTTCGGATGCGAGGGACGCACGGCGACGCGAGGGGCCGACGGCTGGATCGCGCTCGACGAGCTCGTGTGCATGGGCAAGGAGGTCTGGTGCATCGAGGCGGTCCTCGACCCTCGGGCCTCGATCCGCTTTGGCGAGGGCCTCGAGCTCGAGTTCGAGTCGACGACCGAATTCGACCCGCGCTGCAAGGCGCAGACGCGTTGGTTGTCGATCTCGGGCGCCCTCGCCCGCGGGCTCGACCCGCGCAGTCCCAACGCGGGACAGTGACGCACGCGGGTGCTTCGAGTTGAAGCAGCGCCCCGCGAATCGGCACGCTTGCTGCCCTCGGCGCCGCTTTCGCCGGGTGGCACAGGGCTTGCTCAATGTCCGGGCATGCTTACGAACACGCGTCTCATGCTCAAAACCGCCCAGCTTTCCGTCGTGGGACTGCTCGCGGGCTTCACCTTTGCGTTGACCGGTTGCGAGGACCTCGACGGTACCGGCGACCTGCGCATCAACCTCTCGTGCAACAACTACTGCCAAAAGGCCAAGGACTGCGACGACGAAGTCGACATGGCCGAGTGCGAGGCCAACTGCGAAGACGCCATGAACGACTGCATGGCCGACGAACAAGAACAGGCGCTCGACGACCTCGACGACTGCGCGCAAGACAGCTGTGACGACTTCGGCGCGTGCACCGTCGCCACCGGACTCGAGTGCACCTTCGGCTGGTAGTCCCCGAACTCTTCTTCGACCCCAACCCCCCGTTGCGCCGCGCCGGGTCTCGCCTCGTCTTTCCCCCCGGACGAGGTGGGCCCGGCTCGCGGCCGTTGTGCGCCCAAGGGTTTGAACTACAACCCGAGCGGCGTGAACTCCGAAAAGAGCGCCTCGAGCTCGGATTGCTTGCCCGGCTTGGGGCGGTAGGCGGCGATGACGATGCGACCCATGGGGCGAGGGTATCAGGCGGCCTCGGCCTGCTCTGCCCGCGCCAGCCACAAGGCCGCGCCCGCGACCAAGAAGGCGCGGAAGAACAAGTTGATCAGCGGCAGGGCCAAAAGCACGAGGGCGCCGGCACAAAAGCCCAGGCTCATCCAGGGGTGCCGCTCCATGAAGTGCAGCTCGCCTTGCCAGCGCACCAAGGGGCGGTTGATGAGACCGCCCCACCAAGCCAGGGGGCGCAAGATCCAGCGCAGGGGCGCGGGGCCTTGAGGGGCGCGTGCATACCAGGGCCGGCGACGGTAGACGGGCTTTCGCTCGGGCGGGCTGTCGCTCTCGGCGTCGGCGGGCAAAGTGCGCGCTGCGTCGAGGGCTTCGACCACCGACCAGTGCAGCGCCCACAAAAAGCCCAGGCTGGCCAAGATGACCGCGCCGACGAAGGGTATGGGTCGCAGCAGGCCGGAGACGGGCGCCAAATAGAGGGCCAAAAAGATCAGCTGAATCAGGGCCTCCCAGGTCGCGGTCCCGTAGCCGCGCAGATAGGGGCGTCGCACGGGAAAGCCCGCGGCCTCGCGCGCCGAGGCGGCCAGCCGGGCGTAGCTTTTGGTGAAGAGGATCGGCGAGACCGGGGCCGCGGCCACGATGGCGGCGTACCCGACGTAGAGGTGGCGCAGGACCGAGCCCTCGAGCTGCTCGTGCAAGGCGAACATCGCCGCCACCATGAACAGCCCCGCGAAGATCAGCGCGGGGACCAGCGCGCGGCGGCGCAGGTGCGGCGTCCGCAGGACCACGCGCATCCCATCGAAGGGCAGGGCGAAGCCCAAGCGAAGCTGCCCGAGCAGATCTTTTTCGCCGGGCCAAGCGATGGACGCCGGGTCCATGGCGCGAGTTTACGTGGAGCCCGCGAGCGAGTGCGCCCCCGACAAAAAAGCCCCCTGCGGAGGTGCAGGGGGCTTTTCGGTGAGCCCGGTAGGATTCGAACCTACGACCATCGGATTAAAAGTCCGGTGCTCTACCAGCTGAGCTACGAGCCCGGCTCTCCCTCGGGAGGGAGAGTCGACCCCGCTTTCAGGCCTAGATTGAAAGCGGGGTCTGGCGACCCATACGGGATTCGAACCCGTGTTATCGGCGTGAAAGGCCGACGTCCTAGGCCTCTAGACGAATGGGTCTGGGGAGGCGCTTTCTAGCCGCCTTTTCGACGGCTGGCAAGTCCTTGGATCGCGCGCGAAGGGGGGCGCTGGGGGCCGAAAACGAGAAACGCCGCCATCGCGGAGGCGAAGGCGGCGTCGACCTTGGCGGGTGTCGGAACCCGCTGTGGAGATCGGCTCTGGTCGTCGATCTGGTCGTCGACCTACTCGTCGACCTACTCGTCGATCATGGGCTCGCCCACGATCAGCATGCGATCGGTGGACGACTGGAGGGTCTTCTTGATCGCGTTCCACGCGTTCGGGTGGACCTCGAAGTAGGCGTAGGCGATGAAGCCCTTGCCGGACTTCATGGCGAACCAGACCTTGCCTTCGGGGGCGGCGTCCGACGCGGGGATGTTGAGGATGACCGAGAGCTTGCGGCCGTCGACTTTGAGGTCTTCGGTCGTGTAGGCGGTCTCTTCGCCCAAGATCGCCCCGACGGTCTCCTTCATCATGTCCTCGGGGGACTTGGAGGTGTCGTCGGCGAACATGCCAACGATGGCGTTGTTGATGGTCGCGCCGGGCAGGCCCTCGACGCAGCTGACCGACTCGGCGGGGGCCGAGCGGGCGAATCCGGGCTGGCGCTCGACCAGGTTGTCGCCGTTGAGGCCCTTGGGCAGGCGGATCAGCAGGGCGTCGCCGAAGTAGGGGGTGGGCGTGTCGGCCGCTTCGGCCTCGCAGACGGTCTGCGTGACGTCGCCGGCGTCTCCGCCTTCGCCGCCCTCGCCGCCTTCGCCGCCTTCGCCGCCGCTCTCGCCACCACCTTCGCTGCCGCCGTCGGCGGAGCCGCTGTCTCCGCCCTCACCGCTGGAGGGGGGGTTGGAGGTGCCGGCGGGGGCGTCCTTTTTGCAGGCGCCGGCGCCGAGGGCCAGGGTCAAAACGACGGTGCTCGTCCAAAGCTTCTTGTACACGGAAGGGAGTCTCCTTGGGGCCGCGTTCTCGACGCGGCGGGATGCCGCGGAAGGTACCCCGCGGGCATGGGCTTGAAAAGGGGGGTTGAACAAAGGACGCCCGAGAAGGCCCGCGCCGCGTGTCAGCTTTGCGAGCTTCGATGGAGTTCTGCTCACGTCGTCGCAACGACGGACGTAAACGAGGGCGTTCGGCTGCGCCTCAACGCGCGGGCACGCGCGTCGGCGTTGCGCGCATGCAGTTTGGCCCAGGCCGTCGACTTGTCGAGCCGGCAGTGACGGTGAACGCGCGCGACCCCGAGGTCTCGCGCCGCGAGCTAGCGAGCTAGCTGTCCATGTGCCACTGAACTGCGCCTTCCGGAAGGAAGTACATCAGGTGCATGCGGCCGCCCGTGACGTGGGGGCGGTGTCGGCTCATCGGGGGCAAGAAGACCCAACCCGGCGGGCGGTCTTCGAAGCGCACCGCGGCGTCGTCGGCCTCGCGCGCGGCGAAGCCGACGGTCAGCTCGCCTTTGGTGTGCGTGTGATCGACGGCGTGGCCGATCATCGAGACGCAGTCGATCGAGAGCTGATGCGTCGACTCGCTCGGCTTGGCCAGTCGCGAGAAGCGAGAGTCGGGCTCGCCCCGGTTGCACAGCCAGCCTTGGTCGACGCCGAGTTGGATCAGCTCGCCGAGGCGCTGCACGGTCTCACCGGCGTAGGGAAAGCGGCGCTCCATCTCGTGTTCGAGCTCCTGGATGGCCGCCTCTTCGGTGCGCTGCGCCAAGTCGAGCTCGGCGACCGCCGCCAAGATGGGGGTCAAGAGGGCGTCGAGTTCCTCGCGGGCCGCGTCGGCTTGGGGCTCACTCATGGCCGTCGGAATCTACCACTGGCGTCCAGCCTTGGGGCCCGCCGCGAAAGAGCCGGGCCTTGCCGTCCCCCCCACCGGCCAAGGCCGCGCCCTCGAGGCGAAGCTTGAGGGGAGCTTCGGCCAGCTCGCTCAGGGCCGGGCCCGGCCGGGCGCGACCCGCGTCTGCGATCGAGTCGATGCCTCCGCGCATCCACCGAGCGGCCGCACCGCCGTGGCCGCGCGGCGCGAGGATCAAGAACACCTCTTCGCTGAGCACGAGGTCGAAGGGCATGAGCGCCCCGGCCGAGGGTTCGCCTTCGGCGCTGGCGATCCGTCCGCCGGGTCGCCGCCGAAAGACGAGCTGCCAGCTCTCGCGGGCGCGCGCTTCGAGGGTCGCCTCGTCGCACAGGCCCGGCAAGATCCAAAGCGGACGACCCTCGCCGTCGTGGACCAAGATGAATTCGCGGGGGTCGAGGCCGAGCTCTTTGGCGACGATGCCGACGGCCTCGATGGCGTAGGGGAGCTGCTCGAGCTCGAAGCGGGCGTGGATGGGGATCTCGAGGGCGTCGAGATTCTTGCCGGCGGCGCGCGTGCTCGCAGCGAAGTCGACCCCGTCGCGGTCGATCCACATGGCGAAGCGACTCGGCGGCAGCACGTCCAGCGTGCCGAAGCGGGCCGGAACGTCGCACAGGGGGTCAGGCTGCGCGGGGGCCGTCGTCGCCGGCGCGGGCGGGGCCGTCGTCCCGGTGGGAGCGCCGGCCTCGAGCTCAGCCCCGCGCTCGCCCCCGCAGCCCAGGGCGGCGAGGGCCACCCAGCACACGAGGGTCGCGCGGGTCGAGCATCGGGAGCGGCGGCGGGTCATTGCAAGAGCTCGAAGTCCTCGTCCGAGAGATGGACCTCGCCGATGACGGCCTCGCGGTCGACGATGAAGGCCACGCGTTTCATCAAGGCTTGGACTTGCTGGCTCTCTTCGGGGTGCTCGCGCGCGGCGAGGGTCTCGAGGGCTTTGTCGTGCGGCATCTTGGGCTGCAAGACGACCTGGGCGTCGTAGCCGCCCGCGTCGGCCCGGCGCAGGCCGAGCTGGCTGGTGAGTACGTCGCCGTGCAAGTCGAGATGCAACATGGGGCCCCCCGCGTGCAAGGCGAGCACGATGCTCGGATCGTCGTCGAGCATCTTGGTCAGCTGGTTACGCATCTCGGAGGGGGGCAGGTCGCGGCCGGCCGTCAGCGGGCCCAGCCCCGAGCCGAGCTCCTCCATGGGGATGAAGGCGAGCACGCCCGGCTCGATGAAGGTGATCTTGAAGCCGAAGGTGCGCGTCGGCAGCCAGTAGCTGCGGCCCTCGAGCTCCGTGCGTTGCATGCCCGCCGCCTCGAACTTGGCGACGAGCGTGGCTTCGGCCGCTTTGGACAGCCCGACGACGTAGTCGCGCGGGGCGGCTTGGGGCGTCATGACCATCATGTCGGGCTCGAGCCAGGTGGAGATGTCTTCGAGGCTCTCGCCGGTCATGGCTTCGAGACCTTCGAGCACGCGGTGACGCGACTCGAGCAGACCCGCCGCGCCGGGGGGCAAGGCCATGACGGTGGCCAGCACGACCGGGTCGAAGTCCCGGGCGACGCGGGTGATCAGCACGGCGCGGGCGTCGGGATCGAGGTAGACGAGCACACGGTGCAGGTCGCTGGCCGCGTCGTCGGCGCTCGCGCCGGTCGGGCTCTCGGCCGTGCTTCCCGTCGCGGCCGCGGCCCCGGTCGCCGCCCCGGTCGCCGCCCCGGTCGGTGCTGCCTCGCCGCCGTCGGCGTCGGCTTTCGACTTGCAGCCGGCCAGGCCCACCGGGCCGAGCGCGAGCGCGAGCGAGAGACAAAGGAGAGGGCGGCGTTGTCGGGTGGGGCGCATCATGTCGAAGGTGGGGCGAAGAAGATGGCGAGAGCGGGAGACTAGAGCAGCGCGG
>JAUIJR010000316.1 GCA_030431075.1 Polyangia bacterium
GGCCGCCTGGTCGGCCTGCTCAGCGAGCTGGTCGATCCGGCCGACGCGCCGCGCTTCGCGGCCCAGCTTCGCAGCGCGCTGCTGAGCGAACAGCCCCAAGACCCCTGGCGCCCACTGTTGATCTCGCTGGGCGCCGCGGCCGTCCCCGACCTCGCCAAGCTCGTCGCCGATCGAGAGCTCCCGATGCACGAGCGCAAGTCGCTGCTCGAAGAGCTCGTCGAGCTCACCCCCGGCGAACAACTCGAGGCGCTGGTCCGCCAGCTCGGCCAGGGCAACCGCGAGCTCGAACGCGCCTTGCGTCGCGCCTTGGTCCGACGCGCCCGCGCCGACGCCGGCGACGAGACCCGATTGCGCGCGCAGCTCGACGCGCGCTGGCGCGACGAGAGCGTCGACGCGGGCGCGCGCGCGGCCTGCTTGCTGGTCCTGCACCAAGTCAGCTTCGGCCAGGATCCCGAGCTCGACGCGGCCTTCTCCGAGCTGGCCGCCGACCGCAAAGCCCCCTTCGAGCTGCGGGCGGCCGCCTTGATCGCCCTCGAAGGTGGGCACGGCGAGACCGCACGCATCGAGGGCGTGGCGAGCTTCAACCTCGCGGCCGAGCGACGCAGCGAGCAGCGCAGCGAGTTGCTCGCTTGGCTCGCCTTGCAGGCCCTCGACATCAACCGGGCCCGCGCCTTGGTCGACAGCCATCGCCTGGTCGACTCGCGCGCCCCTCGCCTCGCCGAGTTCGCGTGGCGCGCCCGCACCTTGCCCGCGCAAGGCGGCTGGCTCGCGCAGGCCCTCGAGAGCCCCTGGCCCGAGATCCGCATCGCCGCCATCAACCGCGTGGCCGAGGGCGCCGAGCCGAGCTGCTCGCGCGAGCAGACCCGCGCCTTGGCCGAGCGCGCCGGGCCGCAGTCCCTCGGCGGCGACGATTCGACGGCCGTGGCCTCGGTCGCCGCCCGCGCCTTGGGCCGCTGCGGCGCGAGCGAGGCCCTCGAAAAGCTCCTCGACGAGACGGGCATCAGCTTCGAGCAGCGCGCCGTCGTGGCCCGCGCGCTGATCTTGGGCGACCCGGCCCGCGGCTCCAAGATCGTGGCCGCCCGCTTGCGCCCCGACTTGCCACCGCAGCTCGCCGAGCGCTACGCCTCGGAGCTGGCCCGCAGCCCCTCGCCCGGTGAGGCCGAGTTCGAAGCCCTGTGCCGAACCGAGGCCGCGGTGCCCACCGCCACCTCGTCCGCCCGCCGATCTCGGCGCATACTCTTCCCCGAGCGCGGCTGTCCCTAGCTTCGTCCTCGCCTTCGCCATGAGTTCGCCCGAGCATCCGCGCCTGCGTCAGCTCGACCGTGTCCCCCTCGAGCGTGACGGCGAGTCGCTCATCGTCTTGTGCGATCCCCTCGAGCTTTGCGAGCCCGTGGCCGTCGATGCCGAGTTCGCCCCGGTGCTCGACTTGCTCGCCGGCGAGCGCAGCCTCGCGCAGATCCGCCAGACCCTGATCATGCGTCCGGGCGCGCTCAGCTGCAGCCTCGAAGAACTCGAGGCCTTCGTCGCCGACCTCTCCGACGCCGGCTTGCTCGACGACGATCGCTTCGTCGCGCGCTGGCGCGAGGCGCACCGAGACTTCTTGGCTGCCCCCACGCGCGCGCCGCACAGCGCGGGTCGCTGGTTTCCGGCCGAGGCCGCGGACTTTCGCGCCTGGGCCGAGGCCCGCTTGGGCGACCCGGACGAGCGCATCAGCGACGAGGCACCCACCCGCGCCTTGTGGACGCCCGCCGAGCCCGTCGACCTCGCCGGCGCGAGCTTGGCCGACACCCTCGTCGAACTGCCGCCTCCCGGCTCCCTCGACGCGGTCGTCATCTTTGGGGCCGAGCGCCAACGCGGCCTGCTCCCCTTCGCCCTCACCGACAAGGCCTTCGCCACGCCCCTTGGAGAGGTCCCGCCCGCGTCGGGGTTGATCGAGGCCCTCGAAGCCGAGGTCGACTGGGTCTTGCGCGAGCAAATGCGCCACCGGATCGGAGGCGCCATCGAGCTGCCGTGCGCCTTGCTGCGCTGGATCTACGGCGAGGCCTGCCCGCCGATCTTGGCGGTGTCCTGTGCCGCCTCGAGTCTCGAGCGCGGGGCACGAGACGCCGAGAATTTTTTCGACGCCCTCGAGCTCGCCACCTTGCGACGGCGAGTCCTGTTTTGGGCCTCGGGCTCGCTGAGCCACTGCGGTCCCGCCTACGGGGGCGACGAGGCGGAGCTCGAAGAACAAGCGGAGCTCGACACCGCCTGCATCGATGCCGCCTTGCGCGGGGCCCCCGACAGCTACCTGCGACGCGCGACCTTGCAAGCCCGCGCCCGCGCGAGCGGAGCCGCCACGGCCTACGCGTTGTTGCGCATGATCGACCCCGAGCTCGAAGCCGAGCTTTGCGACTACCGACGCGAAAAAGCCCCCGGCGCGAATCCGGGGGCCATCGGGCTGGTCGGCATGCGCTGGCGGCCCCTGTGAGGCCGCGGGCGCCTCGCGCTCAGGCGGTCGCGGCGACGGCCTGGCGGGCGTTTTTGACCTGGGCCACCAGCTGGCCGGCGATCAGCTCGGGGCGGATCGGCAGCTTGCCTTCGGGGTTCGACGCCGTGAGGGCGCAAAAGCCATTGATGGTCGACATGACCATGGTCGCGGCGGCGTCGACGTCACCGCGCACGAACTCGCCCGCTTCCATGCCGCGCTCGATCACGCCGGCGTAGAGGTTGCGCATAATTGCAAAGAGCTCGCCGAGCTTCTCGCGGAAGACCGGCTCTTGCACGGCCATGGTCACCAGCAAGTTGAACAGGCGGGTCTCGTCGGGCTCGGCCTCGATGGTCTCGAGGTGGGCGACGACCAAACGCTCCAGGGTCTCGCCGGCGGGTTTATCGGTGACGGGCGAGAAGCCCCAGCGCTCGTGCAGGGTCTCGAGGTGCGCGTCGAGGATGTCGTGGAAGAGCTGCTCTTTGGCCCGATAGTGGAAGTACACTCCACCTTTGCTCAGTCCTGCCTCGCGCGCGATGTCCAACAAGCGCGTGCTCGCGTAGCCGCGGGCTACGAAGCAGCGCGTGGCTGCGGCTCGGATCTGGCGTTTGCGTTGTTCGTCACTGCGTTGTCGAGTCATGAGCTGGTCCACAGCGGGCGGTCGCTCGCCCGTGCCCGGCGACTATAGGGCTTGGCGGGTGGCATTTTTGCAGCGATCGAAAAACGTTGTTCTTCTCACGGTTTTGCCAAGGGGACGCAGGCGCGCAGGAGCGCTGTCCACGGCCGACGCCCGCGCGGATCGCTCCCCGACTACCCCATTGCGCCCCAAATGAGCGACTTCGCGCATTCCGTGAGCTCCGGGCCTCACATCTTCCTGAATAGCTCGGGCCCAGCTAGGGTCTTTAGACGCACGACCGCCATGGGACGCCTCCAAAAGACCACCACCTTCCTTTCCTTGTTCGTCGCCCTCGCCGTCTCGCCCGCGTGCATCGTGGTCGCCGGCTCCGGGAGCTCCAAGTCTCCCGGCAGCTCGGGCGGCACGAAGGCCAACACGGCCACGAGCACCCCCAAGAAGAACACCTCGAGCTCCGGCGCCTCGACCGACGGCAGCACCGCCAGCAACGGCGGTGACGAGAACACCGACGCGGGCACGGCCAACGCCGACTCGCGTACCTCCAAGGACGGCCAGCAACGGCCCGCGGCCGACGGCCAGCCCAAGACGGCCAAGCCCGGCAACCCGGGGGCCACCGAGGTCGGACTCGCCGGCACGGCGACCCACGCCCCGGACGATGGTGCGCCCACGCCCGACAGCTCGACGACCGGACAAAGTCGCGCCGCGGGTGGCAACAACACCACCTTGAGCCAGCCCACCGGCGGCACGGACGAGCCGAACACCACCTTGAGCCGACCCAACTGAGCTCACCGCGCCCACGAACAAAGGCCCCAGCCATTTGGCGGGGCCTTTTTTCGTGGGCGCAGTCGGTGAAGGGCGTCGGCCGCTCAGCGGGCGCGACCGAGCAGCACCAAGGTCGCCGGCAAGAACAAGAGGCTGGCCACCAAGGTGCAGATGACCCCGATGACCATCACGAGGCCGAAGTAGTACATGCCCCCGTGCTCGGCCATCATCAGGCCGCCGAAGCCGACCGCCGTCGTCACCGAGGACAACAAGACCGCGCCCCCCGTGCCCGAAAAGAGGTCCTCGAGCCGCGCCACGCCCCCGTGCTGCTCGGCGCTTTGCCGTACGCGGTGCACCACGTGTGCGCCCGCGTCGACGCCGATGCCCAAGATCAGCGGGAGCACGACGATGTTGGCGACGTTCAAGCTGATGTCGAAGAGCACGAAGGTACCCAGCATCCAGCACCAGCCCATCAAGGCCGGCGCCATGGCGAGCATCGCGTCCGAGAAGCGGCGCAGGTTCAGCAGCAGCATGATGAACACCAGGCCGCCCGCGATCAGGGCCGCCTGGCGGAAGTCCGAGAGCACCATCGACATGTGGTAGTGGACGTTCATCGCCAGGCCGGCCGCCTGCGGATCCACGCTCTCGACTTGTCCGGCGAAGGTCTCCGCCCGCTCGCGGTCCCACAGGTCGCCTTGGGGGTAGACGTACAAGGACACCGCGCCGCTTCCGTCACGCGCGACATGGCGCCGATGAAAGAGCGCCGGCAGGTCCTCGGGCGCGTAGCTTCCCCGCTCGGCCACCGCGGCCCCGGTCTTCCAGGCGCGGCCGAGCACCTCGGCCAAGAGCTGCTCGAGCTTGGCCAGCTCGGGCCCCCCGTCGTCGGGCAGGGCCTTCGCCGTGACCGAGAGCGCCTTGTAGGCCTCGCGGGCCTGGTCGACGGCGGCCGTCTCGCGGCCCGCCTGCTCGAGGGCGAACTTCACCTCGTCGAGCGCGTCGACGACGGCGGTGATCGAGCCGACGAGCTCGTCGCGGGTTCGCGTCCGCGTCTCGAGCACCGAGAAGTCCGGCGCGCGCAGGCCCTCGAAGCTCTTGCGCAGCTTCTCGAGGCGCTCTTCTTCGCTCAGCGGCGGCATCATGTCCGTCACCGACTGCACCGACTGCACCGACTCGAGCGCGCGCAGACGGGCGGCCATTTCGCGCGAGCTCTCGATGTCGGGCGCGCTGGTAAAGGCGAAGACCGGCGTCATGGCGCCGTCTTTTTCGAGCACCTTCAACGCGCGGGCCGACTCGGCCTCGTCGGGCAAGAAGGCGAAGTAGTTGGTGTTGAAGTGCAGCATGCTCAAGCACGCGCCGCCGGCGACCATGGCCAGGCCGCCACCGAGCACCCACACGCGCGGCCAGCGACGGACGCCGGCCATGATCGGCGCCAGCCCGGGCATGGGCGGCGGAGGCTTGGCGCCACCGCTCAGGCGAGGCGAGGCCACGAGCGCCGGCAAGATGGTCATCGCGCACAAGAAGGTCAGGCCCAAGCCCAAGGCCGAGATGCCCCCGAGCTCGCCGTAGGCCGTGAAGTCCGCGTCCAGCAGGGTCAAAAAGGCCAAGACCGTGGTCATGGCGCCGACGAAGACGCCCGGGCCCGCGCAGGTGACCGCGGTGCGGATGGCGGCGATGCGATCCGCCCCAGCCCGCAGCTCTTCTTGGTAGCGGGCGAGTAGGTGGACGCTCAGGTCGATGCCCAGGCCCATGAGCACCGCGGCGAAGCTCGAGGTGACCAGGTTCAGGCCCCCGTAGAGGTAGACCAACAAGCCGACGCTCATGCCGACGCCGGCGCCCAGCGGCACCAAGGCGATGACGGTCGAGCGCAGGGAGCGAAAGGCGAGCAGCAAGATCACGAAGATGCCGGCTCCGGTCGCCGCCCCCGAGACGAGCAGGCCCTTCGTGACGTTCTTCTCGTCGTCGACGGCCATCACCGGGGTGCCGGTCAAGAGCACCTCGACGCCTTCGACCCGATTGGCGTCCCGAATCTCACCGAGGCGTTTGACGACCGGCGCATAGGTGTCGACCGAGTCGTCTTTGAAGTCGGGGAAGACCGCGATCAGCAGCGACTCCCCGTCGTGGGTCGTGAGGTATCCGCGCGCATCGACCGGCAGGGTCTCGGGGCGCTTGGAGTCCTCTCCCTCGGCGTCCTCGAGCAGCTCGTCCAAGGCGCCGTCGACGTCGCCGTCTTTCAAGCGCAGGTCCAAGACGGTGGCCAGCTGTCCCAGGCGGCGCAGGCCGTCATCGACTTTCTCGGGCTCTCCCGACTCGGCCGTGCCCGCATCGAGCCCGCCGAGCAGCTGGGCCTCGACCGCGAGCAAGAGCCCGGGCACGCCCTTTTCGATCGAGCTCGAGAGGTCGACCTCCTCCCCCATTTGCTCGCGCAGCTCGGCCAGCGCGCCGGGCTCTTGCAACAAGAGCACCTCGGCGATGGACTCCGCGCCCAAGCGGCCGAAGACCCGGCCTTCGAACATCGGGTCGACCTCGAGCTGTTCGCTGATGCCGTCGACGATCGCGCGCCGTTGCGCCTCGTCGCCGCCGCGGATCACGAAGACCGGCGCGTCGGGGTAGCCGAAGCGCTCGAAGAAATCGATCATCCGCTTTTGGTAGGCGTTCTCTTCGCTGACCAGACCGTAGCG
>JAUIJR010000317.1 GCA_030431075.1 Polyangia bacterium
CCGAGAACACCTGACTGGCGATCTTGAGCGCCGCGTCGCGCGGCAGGCCCATCATCACGCCACCGTCGACCATCGCCTCGAGCATCACGTAGGCGAAGGCCGGACCGCTGCCGTTGAGGCTGGTCACTGCGTCCATGTGACGGCGGTCGAGCTCGAGCACCGCGCCGACCGACTCGAAGATGCGGGTGGCGAGCTCGAGCTCGGCGTCTTGAACCGAGGCCCCGCGCGCGAGCACGGTCATCCCGCGGCCGATCAAGGCCGGCGTGTTCGGCATGGCCCGCACGGCCCGCGACTCGGGGAGCCACGCTTCGAGCCGCTCGACGGTGATGCCCGCCGCGATCGAGATCACCAACTTTTGGCGCAGCGCCTCGCGGACCTCGTCGTCTTCGAGCAGCTCGACGATCGTCTGCGGCTTGAGACACAAGATCACGCAGTCGCCCGCGCGCATGGCCGCGAGGTTGTCGGTGCTGGTCTCGATCCCGTAGCGCTTGGCCAGGCGCTCGGCGTTGGCGCGTCGCCGCGTGGTCGCCGAGATCTGACCCGGCCGGATCTCGCCGGCGCGCAAGATGCCGGCGACGATGGCCTCCCCCATGGTGCCGCAGCCGATCACGGTCAGTCGGGCGTCGCCTTCGAGCATGTGCTCGCTTACCACGCGGGCCGCCAGGGGATCCATGGACACGGACAGCCCGCGATCCGCCGCTTTTTTGGGCCCCGGCGCCCCGCTCGCGAAGATCCGCCATCCGTGCTCGGCGCGATCCGCAATCTCATCTTGTTGGTGCTCGTGCTGGGCTTCGTCTGGTTCGCCTTTAGCGTGCCCCTGGGAAACAAGACCCTGGCCCAACATGTGGACCAGATCTCGGAGACCCGCGAGGCCAAAGCCCTCGTCGACGGGACCCGGGCAAAGGTCAATCCGGTGCTCGAAGACCTGGAGTCGCGGATCTTGGGGGAGCACATCGAGGCGCCCACCGTCGACGCGGCCGGCCTCGCCGGTGAGCTCGGAGAGGCCCTGGCCGAGGACCGCCTCATGAGCGCGGGGGCCGAGCAGGCGCCGGGCTTCGGTGGCCCGGCCAAGACCCGCGAAGCGCCCGAGGGCGACGAGCCTCGCTTGCCGGGTCATTGAGGCGGCCCGGCTCGAAGGCCTCGGCGCGCGTCCACCTCTCGCGCACCTTGGGCGCGCACCTTGGGACGGTCCGGTCCGATTCGACGGCTCGGTCCGGGCTGGTCCGGCTCGGTCCGTCGCCGTGATAATCATGGGCGGTGAGCGTCGCGGGCGTGATCTGGGCGGGCATTGTGGCCACGCTCGGACCCCCGGCGAACCCCCCGGGGCCCCTGCCCTCGGACCCCTTCGTCGAGGCGGGTGAGTCGGCGCCCACGGTGCCGACCGAGCCGGAGCCGAGCGCGCGCACCCACGGCCAGCTACGGGCCGAGGTTTACGCCCTCGGGCGCAGCGACCGCGTCGAGGAGGTCAAGCTCTTCATCGAGGGCGAGCGACGCGCCGAGGCGGACGCCGACGGGGCGCTGCAGCTGTGGCTGAAGCCCGGAGTGCACACCATCGAGCTGCGCGCGCCCGGTTACCGCCCCGCGAGCTTCTTGGTGGAGATCGAGCTCGGGACGCGCCAAGAGATGGAGTACCGCCTCGAAGAGGATCTCGACGCGCCGCGCTACTACACATTGGTCGAGTCCAAGCGCGAGGTCGCCGTATCCAAGACCGAGCTGCGCGACGAGGAGATCCACGCCGTAGCCGGAACGCGGGGCGACCCCTTCGCGGTGGTCAAGAGCCTGCCAGGCGCCTCACAGGTCGCCGGCTTTTTGCCTTATGTCGTGGTGCGCGGCGCGGCCCCCGGCAACACCGGCTACTACCTCGACGGGGTGCGGGTGCCCCTGCTCTTTCACGTCGCGTTGGGCCCCTCGGTCGTTCACCCCTACTTCATCGACGCGGTCGACTTTTACCCCGGGGGTGTCCCGGTGCGACTGGGCCGCTACACCAACGGGATCATCGAAGGACGCACCAAGGCGGCCGAGTCGGACCGGATCCGGGGCGAGGTCGACTTGCGGATCACCGATGCCGGCGGCCTCTTGCACGTCCCTTTCGACCGTCGCGTCGTCGAGGGCTGCACCGAGCGGCGACGCGACTGCGAAAAGCAAGAGGCCCGCGGCAGCTTCACGCTGGCTGGGCGCTACTCCTACTCGGGCCTGCTCTTCTCGTTGATCCCGGCACTCAACGTGAAATTGCGCTTTTGGGACTACCAAGCGCGGCTCGACCACAGCTTGGGCCGCCGGGCGAGCTACCGCGCCTTCGCCTACGGGGCGCTCGACGAGATGGGGCCCCGGCGCGAGGTCGTCGTCGACATCGGCCCCGACGGCGAGCCCGTCCAGCGCGTCGACGACGACCCGGATCCCTTTTTGCGCTTCAACTTTCATCGCTTTGATCAGCGCATCGATCATCGGCCACGCGCGGGGACCAACATCACCTATGGGCTGGCCCTGGGCCTGGACCAAACCGGGGTCACCTCGATCAAGACCAACGAATATCGCGTCGCGCCACGCATCATCGTGCGCAAGGCGCTGTCGCCCACGGCCGAGATCGGCTTTGGCCTCGATCAGGAGTTTCAGTTCTTCCGCCTCGACGAGACCCTGGACAACATCGATCCGAGCGCCGTCGAGGACCTGAGCTTGTTCTTGTCCGAGCGCTTCGTCAGCGTCACGGGCTTGTGGAGCGACCTTCGCTGGCGACGTGGACGTTTCGAGATGCGCCCGGGTCTGCGGGTCGACGCCTACGCGCAAGTCGGCGCGAGCCCGGTGCTGCCCTCGGCGCGCTCGGTGACCCAGGCCTTTGGGGTGGACCCGCGCGTCTTGTTTCGCGAGACCCTCAACGATCGCTGGACCCTGCGCCAGTCCGTCGGCGTCTATCACCAGCCCCCGAGCGCGCCGATCCCCATCCCCGGCATCGAGAGCCTGGGCTTCGATCGCGGCTTGCAACGCAACGTCCAGGGCTCTTTCGGCTACGAGTTCCAGATCGGGGACATCGCCACCTTGAGCCAAGAGGCCTACCTGGGTCGGCTGAGCAACCTGCAGGACTACGAGTTCGCCCAGACCGGCGGCAACCAACCCAACGAGCTCGAGGACTTCATCGTGCGCGTCACGGGCTGGGCCTACGGTATCGAGACCATGTTGCGCTTGGACCCGCGGCGCCGCGTGTACGGCTGGCTCGCCTACACCTTGTCGCGCAGCACCCGGGACTTTCGCGTCGGGGGCCGCGTGCTCTCACCTTGGGACCAGACCCACCTGTTGAACTTGGTGCTCGGCTACAAGCTCAACGACAAGTGGAACATGGGGGGCCGCTTGCACTTCAACACCGGCCGCCCCTACACCGGGCGCGAGCAGGGGCAGACCTTGGCCGAGGCGCTCGAGCAAAACCGCAACAACCGGCGCTTGCCCCCCTTCATGCAGTTCGACGCTCGGGTCGAGCGCGTCTTCGTCTACCAGCGCTGGCGCCTGCACATGTTCTTGGACATCACCAATGCCACCTTGTCGCGGGAGATCTTCGCGTGCGGAGGATCGGGCGGTCTGTTCTCATTTGCGCCGGACGACGAACCGGGAGTGCCGGTGGGAGATCCGGAGCTGGCGGGATGTGTCGATCCGCAAGGGATCCGCTACATCTTGCCGAGCGTAGGCATGCGCGGTGTCTTTTAGTCGAGGCGCCACGCGAGGTGACGGCCAGTCCGAGCGCGCTTCGCGGCGCGCGCGGGGGACACGGCGTCTGCCGACGACCGACCAGGTCGCGGAGGCCTAGGCGGCGGTCTGATGGTCGAAGTCGAACTCGCGCTCGAAGCGACGACGGGGGAGGGCGCGGATCAGGTGACCGTCACGCTTGATGCGGCGCAGGTCTTGGAAAAAGGTGCCGATGGTGGCGGAGTCGACGAAGTTGGCGACGAAATCGAGGGTCTGTTCGTTGTAGCGTGGCATCTGCTTGTTCCTGGGGGTCGTGGTGCTTGGTCGGTGTCGGCGGGCGGGGGCCCGTGCTTGAAGTACGTGTCGGCCGTGGCTTCGGTGTCTTGCAGTCGCGGGTCGACGAGTTGGGTTTGGGTCGGCTTTGGAGCGGGACAAGAGCCGCTCGCGCAACATTGCGGTGCAGTTCGCGTGCCGGGCTCCGGCCGAAGACCTCGGCCCGTCGAAAAGCCCAACGATTTCAGGGGCACAGACCTTACGCAGGTAGGCCCCGCACCTACCTATCCGTCGGGAGGGGGCGACCTTTGCACCACCCCCCTGTCGCAAATGCCGTAGCGATCCGCGACGCTCCGACAGGCCGACGACACGATTTGGGACAGCCTTGCAATCGATCCTCGCGAGCGAGGGCGCTGACTGCGCGGATCCGCGCCGAGCTCAGCGACGGCGAAAGACCAAGATCGCGTTGTTCGCGGGCATCTCGATCGACTCGCGCAGCTCGAGCTCCCCGGCGTCGGCGAGGGACTCGAGCCAGGCCACGTCGCGCACACCCCAGCGTGGATCCCGTCCGCGCAGGCTCTCGTCGAAGCGGGCGTTCGAAGGCGCGGTGTGGGCCCCGTCGCGCATGAAGGGCCCGTAGAGCAAAAGCGGGGCGCCGGGCGGCAAGAGCTCTCCGGCTCCGGCGAAGAGGGCCTCGCTCGCACTCGCCGGCGCGATGTGAATCATGTTGGCGCAAAAGATGGCGTCGGGCCGCGCCTCGTCGGCGATGGGCCACGGCCGGGCATGGACGTCGATCTGCAGGGGCGCCAAGACCGGCAAAGGCGCGCCGCGCTCGCGTGCGGCGTGCTCGCTCCACGCGGCGATCGAGTCGAGGTGTTCGGCTTCGAGGTCACTGGGTTGCCAGCGAAGCTGAGGATGGCTCTCGGCGAAGCGGGTAGCGAAGTGGACCACGTGCTCTCCCGAGCCCGAGGCGATCTCCAAGACGCAGCGACGGTCTTGCAGGCGCGGGCCGATGACCTCGGCGATGGCGTCGCGGTTGCGAGCGGTTGCGGGGAAAAACAGGCGCTGGTCCTCGGCTTTGGGCTCGCTCATCTCGTCCGACCTCTCCTTGGGCCTTTGGCTTGGCCTCTCGTTTGGGCTCTGGCTGGGCGCAGCGTGCGAGGCAAAGTCCGCAATTCGCTGGATCCCGGGGCCACCCTAACGCACCTTTGGGTATGCGCTCGCGCGCCGCCAACTCGCCCGCGGATCTCCGCTCGCGCTCGCGCAAGTGGCTGTGGATGGGCAGCGGCGTCGTCTTGGGCTTCGCCTTGGCGACCTCCTTGGGGCTCGGACCGGGGGCGGGCGCTCGCGCGGTGGCGGCGAGTCCGGCCAAGGCCAGCGCGACGGAGCGGGCGGCCTTCGATCACGCCGTCGACTTGGTCTTGCGCGACTTCGTCGAGCCAGTCGATCGGCCTCGCCTGCTCGGTCGGGCCTTGCGCCACATGGTGGCCGGGCTCGACGCCCACAGCGTCTACCTCGACGCGGCGACGCGCGAGCGCTGGCAGAGACAACGCAGCGAAGGGCTGACCACCGGCTTGAGTTTGCGTCGCGCCGGCGACGGCAGCTTGGAAGTCGCGGCCGTGATGCCGGGGTCGCCGGCCGAGGCCGAAGGCTTGAGCGTCGGGGATCGCCTGCGCACCATCGCCGACCGCCCCGACAGCGAATTCACCCATCCGCTTTTGGCCGAGATCGCGCTCACCTCCCTCGATGGGCGACCGGTCAGCGCAGTGGTCGAAGCGGCGAGCACCGGGGCGGCGCGCAGCGTCGACATCACAGTCACCCGTGTGGACAAGGTGCCCGTGGTGCACGCGCATCTCGTCGGCGCGCCCGAAGGCGCCAAGGCCGGGGCGGCGCGCAAGAAGATCGGCGCGATCGCCATCCACGCCTTCATGCCGGGCGTCGGCGACCAGGTGAAACGCGAGCTCGCCGAGCTGCGACGGGCGGCGGGCGGTCGCCTCGATGGGCTGATCTTGGACCTGCGCGGCAACCCGGGCGGCGAGGTGAACGAAGCGATCTTGGTCGCGGAGCTCTTCGTCGCCGAGGGTGTCTTGGTGCGCACGCGAGGGCGCAACCACGAAGTGCTCAGCGAAGAGCGGGCGCACGCGGCCGGAAGCGACACCGAGCTCCCCTTGCTGATCTTGCAAGACACGCACTCGGCCTCGGCGGCCGAGCTGCTCGCCGCCGCCTTGCGTGGGCACGGGCGCGCGCAGGTCATGGGCCGGACCAGCTATGGCAAGGGCACTGTGCAGCGCTTGTTCGGCTTGCCCGACGGCGCCCAGCTGCGGCTCACGGTCGCGCGCTACTTCGGGCCCGACGACCGCGCGATCGATGGCCGGGGGGTGAGCCCGGATCTGCCTTTGGCGCCGGGGCAAATGCCGACCGCGATCTCGCACGCCTGGGCCCACTTGGCGGGGAACTAGGACGCCCGGGGCGAGGTCGAGGGGGAGCCCGGGCCCGCACGAGCGCGCGGCGGCTTTTTTGGTATGATGTTGTCCGACATGTAGGCTTGCAT
>JAUIJR010000318.1 GCA_030431075.1 Polyangia bacterium
GGGCTGAACACGGGGTGCGTGTCCCAGGCCGGGTTTTCGGTGAGCTTTTTGGGCGGGCTCGAGCCGTCGAGGGGCGCGGCGTAGAGGTCGAAGTTCGTCGACCAGGGCTCGCTGCGTCCGGCGTCGCGGGCGGTGAAGATCGCCTGCTTTCCCTCGGGTCCGAAGGTGAACTCCTCGGATCCGCCAAAGGGCCGGCTCGGCACGTCGGCGTCCATGCCTCGGGTCAGGTCGACCGCGTTGCCGCCGGCCAGCGGCAAGGCCAGCAGGTGTTTGCGACGCCCGTCTTTCCAGGTGTCCCAGTGGCGCACGAAGAGGCGGTCGTAGATCTGGCCCGAGCCGGGGGCGGCCGCCCGCGTCTCGAGACGCTTTTGGGTGCAGGCGAGGTCCTCGCAATCGACGAAGAGCTCGGCCGAGATGAGCGCGGTCTTGCCGTTGGGGGAGATCTTCAAGTCGGAGAGATCCACGGGTAGATCGCTGACTTGGGTCGGGTCCGCCCCGCTGACGGGGACCTGCCAGATCTGGCTGCTCCCCGAGCGCGTCGACAAAAAGTAGAGGGTCTTGCCGTCGGGGCTCCAGCGCGGATCCCAGTCGGCCGCGAGATCGCGGGTGAGCTGGCGAAGCTCGCCGTCGTCGCGCTGCACCAGCCAGATGTCGCTGCGCCCCTTGTCGGCCTCGAGGTCGGTGTGGCGGCGCACGAAGGCGATCGCGCTCCCGTCGGGGCTGGGCGTGATCGAGGAGATCCGGTCCATCGCCAGCAAGTCGCGGGCGCCGAAGGGGTGGGGCCCGGTCGGCGCGATGGGCGGGGGTGGCCCGGCCGGTCCCGTCGGCGTCTCGACTTGGGGGAGGCCGCCTTCGGCCGTGGGCAGGGGCAGAGATTCGCCCTCTTCATGCGAGGCGGGGGCGTCTCGATCGCAAGCGAGGCCCCCCCAGCTCATGCTGGCCAGACCCAAGGTGGCGAAGGCGAGGCGACGGCGCGCGCGCGCGAGGCTCATGCGCGCAGAGTACCCAATGCCGGGCGCCTGCGGTGAGCTCCCTCGGGGCGACGCTGCGCCGGGGCCCGACGCGATAGTCTCGCGCGCGTGAGCGAAGCCCCCCTCGCCCCGCACCTGGAACTCAGTCTCGATTTCGTACGCGCGCACTTCCCGGGTCTGGGCGACGCGCAGGCGAGGCCACCGGTGCTGGCCGACAACGCCGGTGGCTCGGTGCCCTGTCGCGCGGTCGTCGAGGCGGCCAGCCACTACTTGGGACAGCACATGGTCCAGCTCGGCGCGAGCTACTCCCGTTCGCAGGCGGCCCAAGCCGCGGTCGAGGCGGGCAAGCTGGCCGCCGCCCGCTTGGTGGGCGCGACGCCCGAGCAGATGGTGCTCAACGGCTCGACCACGGCCAACGTCTACCTGCTCGCGCGGGCGATGGCGCCCCTGCTCGAAGCCGGCGACGCCCTGGTGATCACGCGCTTGGACCACGAGGCCAACGTCGGGGCGTGGCGACGACTCGCCGCCCGCGGCGTCGAGATCCGCGTGTGGGACTTCGACCCGGCCGACCCTCGCTTGACCCTCGAGGGCCTCGAACCCCTGCTCGACGCCCGCACCAAGCTGGTCTGTTTCACCCAGGTCTCCAACGTCGTCGGGGCGATCCACGAGGTGCCCGCCTTGTGTGCCCGGATCCGCGAGGCCGGGGCGATCAGCGTCGTGGACGGGGTGGCCTACGCCCCGCACCGCCGCGTCGACGTGCAGGCCCTCGGCTGTGACGTCTACTTGTCGAGCCTGTACAAGGTCTACGGCCCCCACGTGGGCTCGATGTGGATCCGGCCGGAGCTCATGGCGCGCTTGGCCCCCCAAAACCACGAGTTCATCGCCGACCCCCTCGACCCCTACAAGCTCGAGCCCGGCAACGTGAACCACGAGCTGTGCGCCAGCTTGGTGGGCATCGAGGCCTATCTGCGCGCCGTGGCCGAACACCACGGGGACGATCCCGCGCAGCCGCACGCGCCGGTCTTCGCGCGCTTCGCCGCCCACGAGGCCCGCTTGGCCGCGCGCCTGCTCGACTTCTTGCGCAGCCGCCCCGAAGTCGAGATCGTCGGCCCCGCCTCGGCGGACCCCGAGCTTCGCGTGCCCACGATCGCCTTTGGGATCCGCGGCCATCGCTCGAGCGCCTTGGTGCCCCATCTCGACGCGCGCGGGATCGGGATCCGCTGGGGCGACTTCTACGCCAAGGGGGCGATCGCGCGGATGGGCCGCGAGGATCGAGACGGCGTCGTCCGCGTGAGCTTGGTCCACTACAACCGCCTCGAAGAGGTCGACCGGATCATCGAGGGCCTCGAAGCGGGGCTAGACGCGCTCGGCGGGGCCTGAACCTGAACCTGAATGGGGCGCTGCGCGCGGGTCCCTACGGGCTCGCCCTAGCCCCTGAGCGGCCGAATTCGGCGTCAATTCGGGGTCACGCGCCCACAATTGCCTTGCGTGCGCGCAAACGAAGGTCCATGGTCCGCGCGCCCATGGCCTCCCGCAGCGACATTCGAAACGTGGCGATCATCGCCCACGTCGACCACGGCAAGACCACGCTCGTGGACGCTCTCTTGTCCGAGGCCGGCGCCTTTGCCCGCACCGAGATCGGCAAAGAGCGGGCCATGGACTCCGGTGACATCGAGCGCGAGCGCGGCATCACCATCACCTCCAAGCCCACGGCCCTGACCTGGAAAGAGCACCGCATCAACGTGGTGGACACGCCCGG
This sequence comes from Polyangia bacterium, assembly GCA_030431075.1. GTDB lineage: Bacteria > Myxococcota_A > Polyangia > Nannocystales > Nannocystaceae > JAUIJR01. The sequence continues at coordinate 2,731 of JAUIJR010000318.1, forward strand.
ACACGCCGACTTCGGCGGCGAGGTCGAGCGCGTCTTGAACATGGTCGACGCGGTGGTCTTGGTGGTGGACGCCTTCGAAGGCCCGATGCCCCAGACCCGCTTCGTGACCGAGAAGGCCGTGCAGCTCGGCTTGAAGGTGCTTTTGGTGGTCAACAAGATCGACCGCGACGGCTGCATGCCCCACGCGGCCGTCGACGGCGTCTTCGACTTGCTGGTCAACCTCGAGGCCAACGAAGATCAGCTCGAGTTCCCGGTGGTCTTTTGCAGCGCCCGCGAGCGCTTCGCCATGCACCAACCCGAGGACGAAAAGGGCCCGATCTCCTTGGTCCTCGACATGATCGTCGAGCACGCGCCGCCGCCTCCGGCCGAGGTCGACGGACCCTTGTCGATGTGGGTCTCGACCCTGCTGCACGACGACTACCTGGGCTACCTGGCCATCGGCCGCGTGCGCTCGGGCACCGTGAAGGTGGGCGACCGCGTGGCGCGGATCAGCCCGCAGCGCGACGAAGACGAAGACGACGTGCACGCGGTGATCGAAGCCGACGTGGCCGCCGACTGCGCCGAGGTCTTTCGCGTGCAACAGGTGCTGGCCTTTCAGGGCCTGCGCCGCTTCGAGGTCGACGAGGCCGCCGCCGGCGACATCGTGGCCATCGCGGGCATGAGCGGCCTCGAGGTCGGCGACTCGCTGACCTGCGAAGCGGTCGAAGAGCGCCGCGCCTTCCCCAAGCTCCACGTCGACCCGCCGACCATCACCGTGCGCTTCCGGGTCAACGACGGCCCCTTCGCTGGCCAAGAGGGCAAGTGGGTCACCTCGCGCAAGATCTCCGAGCGCCTCCAACGCGAGCTTCGCTCCAACGTGGCTCTGGCCGTGCGCGAGACGGAGCTGGCCGACGAGTTCGAGGTCGCCGGTCGCGGTGAGCTCCACTTGTCGGTGCTCATGGAGACCATGCGCCGCGAGGGCTACGAGTTTTGCGTGTCGCGTCCCCGCGTCATCTACCGCGACGGAGCCAAGGGCCGCGAAGAGCCCTTCGAGGATCTCGAGGTCCAATGCGACACCGAGTACGCCGGCTCGGTCATCGACAAGCTCGGCCGCCGCATGGGCGAGATGCAGTCGATGGAAGAAGCCAGCCCCGGCCGCAGCCGCATGCGCTTTCGGATCCCGGCGCGCGGCCTCATCGGCTACCGCAGCGAGTTCATGACCGACACCCGCGGCACGGGCATCATGGCCAGCGTCTTCGCCGGCTACGGCCCCTGGGGCGGCCCCCGCAAGACCCGCCCGCGCGGCGTGCTCGTGGCCATGGATCCAGGCGAGACCTACACCTACTCGCTGGCCCGCCTGCAAGACCGCGGCGTGCTCTTCATCGGCCCGCAGATCAAAGTCTACGCCGGCCAAGTGATCGGCGAAAACGCCCGCGAGCAGGACCTCATCGTCAACCCCTGCATCAACAAGAAGCACTCCAACGTCCGCTCCGCCGGCGCCGACGAGAAGCTCTTTTTGACCCCCGCGCGCGAGCTCAGCTTGGAAGACGCCCTCGCCTTCATCGAAGACGACGAGCTCATCGAGATCACGCCCGCCAGCTTGCGGATCCGCAAGCGGCACCTCGACCACAACCTGCGCAAGCGCATGGAAAAGGCCGCGGCGACGGGCTGAGGGGCGCGGGCCACCTCGGCGAGCCTCTCGCCTCGAGCGGGTCGGCTAAGATCGCGGCGTGGCTCGGGTGCGCGCGGTGGTCCTGGCGGCAGTTTTCATCGTCGGCTGTGCATCGGCCCGCTCGGACGCGAGTGCCGAGGGTCTCGAGCCGGAGCCGGCTGTCGCCGCGGGCCCTGAATCGCCGACGAGCTCGCGTCCCGATCTTCCAACGCCGACGGATGAAACCCTCGCACCCGAAGCGCGCGTCGAGGGTCCGACCTTTGCTCCGCTGTTTGCGGCGGAAGACACCGCAGCCCTCGCTTGCGAAACCCGCGAAGACTGCGTCTTGTCCGCCTACGACGACGGGCACTGCATCGCGCCCTATGGCTTTTGCAACCCGCGCTTCGCCTACAACTCGCGAGCCGCCGCGGAACTGAAGTCCTTCATCGAGGCGAGCGACGGGCCCTGCGGCCCTCCAACGATCTCGCAGCGCTGCAAAGATTCTGAGCGCGGGGGCTTCATCGTCGACTGCGTCGAGTCCCGGTGTACCGCGACGCGTGTCGAACGCTAGGGCGACGACCTAAATCTCCTCTTCGTCCTTCTTGTTCGGATGCAGCACCTCGGGCGGGATCTCTCCGTCCGGGCCGAGTTCGCCGGTCTCGATGAGTTTGACGCGGCAGCTGGCGTCGCAGGTGTCTTTGGCGGCGAAGTTGTCGCAGCCGTTGGTCTCGCCGTTGCAGCTGCCTTCGTACAAGGCCCACTGTCCGCAGCCGTAGACGATGTAGGAGCGCTCGTCGGCCGACTTGAAGCGCAGCTTCCACTGGGCTTTGGGGCACTGCATGCGGCCGCGGCCATCGTCGCGGGCCATCGAGGCCAGCTTGAAGGTGCAGCCCGAGGCGAAGGCCACGCAAAAGATCAGCAAGGAGCGAGACGCGGCGAAGCGAAGGCGGCGCGACACGTCCCCATGCTACGCCAAGGCCCGCGGGCATGACAGTGGTGCGTCAGCGTGGGCGAGCTCCTTCGTCCATGAGGGCTGGCAAGTCGCAGGCGTCTTCGACCGCGACGATCATCATCTGCCCCTCGCAGCGGCGACACCGCGGGACGCCGCCCGGCTCGGGCGGACTGGCCGCAGCGGCGGGTGGCTTGGGCTCCGCGCGTCGCTCGGGCGGCCGCGGCCGCGAGGGATCCAAGGCCGGCAGGGCCAAGGGGATCTGCCGCGCGGGCGGTTGCACGCGCCAGCGCAAGGCCGCGTTGGGGGCGAGCACGCCGTGGTAGGCGACCGCGTGCGAGGGGCGGTCCTCGGGCATCAGCGCCAACAAGCGCTCGGCCAAGGCCCCGCCTTCGAAGCGCAGGCGTCGCGTGCCGTCGCTCCACGCTCGTGACAAGCGCAGCTCGGCCGCGTCATGGCCCTCGACGGGGGAGAGCGCACCAGAACGCAATGGCGCCCGCGTCACGTAGCGACACAAGCGGCGCACACCGCCGCGGTCTTCGGCTTCGACCCGTTCGTCCGCTTCGAGAGAAAAGCCCGCGCAGTGCAGCACGCCCGACTTGAGGCGGGTGGCCTCGCTCGGCGTGCCGGCTTCGCGCTTCACCGGGGCCGTCGTCGATTCGGCCTCCGACGCCGGCGCGCTCTCGGCTTCGGCCCGCGCATGAATCTCGCGCAGCGCATCTTCAACCTCGCGCGGGGGCGGCGACTCTCGAAAGACCGCCTCGACCCGCGCCCGCGTGCGCTCGAGCACCCAGCGCCGCTCGCTCGGCGTCGGCGGCTCCAAGGCCAAGAACTTCGGCGCCGCACCGGCGTCGCCGCCTTCGGCCCACACGCCCTCGACCACGAGCGCATGAAAGTGCACGTTCGCCTCGAGGCCGCCGCCAAAGCGCTGCGTAACGTTGACGGCCCCGCAGCGCACCGGCCCCGGTCCGTGCGCGCGTCGGGCCCGGCGGCGCAGCGAGGCGAAGATCGAGCGCACGAAGGCGCGGCCGATCTTGCGGACCAAGGCGTGGTCCAGCAACAAGCGGCGCCGCATGGCCGAGGGCAAGCTGATCGACCAGTGCCGGATCGGGACCTCGGGGATCAGGCTCTCCAGCCGCCGCGGGGCCCCCCGCCCGCCACACAA
>JAUIJR010000319.1 GCA_030431075.1 Polyangia bacterium
GGGCGCGGGCAAATCTGCTATCCATGGACGTGAGGCCACCGCCATGCGAACGACCCGATATCTCTTCGCTTCGTTGTTGCTGCTTTTGGGCTCGGGGTGCAACGGGCATCGGCAGGGGCTGACGAGCGAGGATGAGACGGCGGGGAGCTGTGAGCTTTCGCCGGGCCTCAATGGTGAGGATCGTTTCTTTTGCTCCCAAGGTATCGAGTGCGATGGCGAGGCGGGGATGCGATGTGGTCCACGTCGGCGTTTCGACGATGAAGGGTGTTTGCGTAGAGAGTGCCGCGCACACTCGGACTGCGCCGGTGAGGAACGCTGCTATCTACCCTCGCTTCACGAAGGCTCCAGCTGCGTCTCGTCGGGCATCGCGTGCCACGAGGACTTGGGGACCTGCCAGTGCGGAGAGAGCCACGACTGCAACCCCGACCTGGGCTGGTGCATTGCCGCCTCGGACCTCCCGGGGTGATCGCACCGCGGGCTTCGCTGCGCCGGGCCTGCACAAGTTGGTCGAGGCGCTGGGCTGAGGCCTCAGTACGAGGCCATAGAATCGCAGTAGAGGTTCGCGCCCACCGTCGTCGAGAGCATCGGGGCGTAGCGCATGAAGAAGCCTACGCGGTCTTCGACGGCGGGGGTGGTGGGCTGGTTGCACTCGATGCCGCCGTTGATGATGTTGGTGGTCATCCCGAAGCCGGGGACGCGGCCTTGGGCCGTGTCTTGGGCGCTCGGGATCCAGTTGCCGACCATCACGTCGTGGGCCGAGGGTTTGGGGGCTTGGGGCGTCATCCAAAACCACAAGGCCGTGGCGATGGCGTACTCCGGGTTCGTCGCCACTTGCTCGGGGTTCGCCAGCAGGTCGACCCCCAGGGCGTCGCCCGCTTGGCCGTAGTTGTAGTTCCAGCTCAGCTGGATTGCGCCGCGGCCGTGGTAGCTCTTCCCGCTCGCGCAGGGGTAGGTCGGATGGGCCGCCTGGCAGTACTGCGGGCAGCCGCCCGAGCAGCCGACCTCTTCGATGAAACATAGGCCCCACGCGTAGGGGCCGTCGGGCGCCGTCGCCCAGCCGCCCGTCGTCTCGTGGCTGATCTGGGCCAAGAAGGCCGCGACCTCGCGGCGGCGTGTGGCCAAGTCGCCCTCGCACGCGAAGGTGGGGTAGTTCGCCGCGGCCGCGACCAGACCCGGGAAGGTGTAGCTGCCCGCGCCCGGGCAAGCCACGTCGTCTTTGTGCAGGAACATCTGGTCGAAGGTGGCCGAGTCGATCACGTCGGTGAGTGAGCAGCCGTCGCCGTCGCCGTCGCCGTCACCGTCACCATCACCGTCACCATCACCGTCTCCATCACCGTCTCCATCACCGTCTCCATCACCGTCGCCGTCGCCGTCTCCGTCGCCATCACCATCGCCATCACCGTCTCCATCGCCATCACCGTCGCCGTCCCCATCGCCGTCGCCGTCGCCATCACCGTCGCCGTCCCCATCGCCATCACCGTCTCCGTCTCCGTCGCCATCGCCATCTCCATCTCCATCACCGTCACCGTCACCGTCGCCATCGCCATCCCCCGTCGTGGACGAGCTCGTCTCGCCGGTCTCCGAGGACGCCGTCTCGCCGTCGTCGTCCCCGTCGCCGTCCCCGCAGCCGACCGTCGGGAGGGTCGTGGCCAAGGCGAGGGCGGGGGCGAGGAGGTAGGCGGCGAGCGAGGGGCGGCGCGGCATGGGAGGACGCTAGCACGCGAGCTGCGCGCTTTTTGGGGGTGGGGTGGGGGCGCAGCAACTGGAGTTCAGATGTGGCGCTTCTGGATTTGGGTGGGGTGAGGCTTTGTAGAGCGGAGCTGGGGGTGCCGAGTGTTAAGCCCTGCGCCCTTGTGGGGGTGGGCGGCCTCCAAGCCTCGATACCGATGTTCTTGCCCGCATCGTGGACCGCTACCGTCGCCCTGTGGGGCGCTTTTGTCGCTCAGTTGGGGCCCGAGGCCGATCGGCTCGTCGAGCGCAGTGGGCCCGCGCCCAAGACTTTGGTCGCGCCGACTTATCGGGCCATGGCCGACTTCGCGCCGCCGACTCATGTCTTTGCGGTCTTCGACCATGAGTGGCCGGGCCTCATGACCGGCTTGGCCACCCACATCACGCCCTCGGCCGAGCTCGTCTTTTTGCAAGAGGACGGCAAGGCCATCGAGCCCGGCTATCGCTTTCGGGACGCGCTGCCCACCCGCGTGCGACGGCGCGTGCAGGTCTTGCCCATTTGGGTGGACTCGATGTGGATCCGGGACTTTGGCCCGCGCGTGCTGATCGGCGCCGGTGAGGTGCACTGGCTCGACCCGATCTACGACGTCGACCGTACGCTCGATGACGCCGCGCCGCGCAAGTTGGCGCAGGCCTTCGACGTGCAGGTCACCGAGTTCGGCTACGACTTGGACGGCGGGGCGCTCTCGAGTAATGGCGAGGGCTTGTGCCTCATGACCGAGAGCTCTTGGGCCTCGATCTCGCCCGAGACGGCGGGGTGGCGGATGCGGCGGGTCAGCCGACAGTTCGGCTGCGACGAACTCGTGTTGTTGCCGCCTTTGTTGTACGAGTCGACCGGGCACGTCGATGTCTTCGCCCAGTTCGTCTCGGCCGATCACATCATGTTGGGGCGGGTCGACCCCGAGGAGTCGGCCATCGACGCGCGGCGGCTCGAGGAGGCGCGGGGGCGGATCGAGGCGTGGGCCGAGCGCAAGGGCAAGGAGATCCGGATCACCCGCATCGACATGCCCGTGCTCGCCGAGGGTGACTACTACAGCTACATCAACGGCTTGCAGCTCGAAGACCGCTACATCGCACCTCGCTTTCGGCAGATCCCCGAGGAGCGCGAGCGGCCGATCATGGCGCAGCTGGCCGAGGCCATGCAGGGGCGCAAGATCGTCGAACTCCCCGCCAGCGTGCTGCAAGAGCTCGATGGGGTGATCCACTGCGCCACCTTGGGTGTGCGCCTGCCCACCCGCAAAGCCATCGATCACGCCCGAATCGACGACGCGGGCTGAAAAGACGCGAACGCGCATTCTGTCCGCCCCGCCGAGCTGTGTATGATCGCCGGGGGCCGATGCCCTCCGGATTTTCATGCGTAGATCGATCGCTTTCGTCTCCCTCGTCTTTTCGTCTTCTTTGCTCGCCACGGCCTGCACGCCGACCGACCTCACCGAGGACGGCACCGAGAGCGAGAGCAGCAGTGAAGAGGAGGGCAGCGAGAGCGAGAGCGAGGGCGAAGGGGAGGCCGAGGCCACCACCGACAGCACCGAAGAGGGCTCCACGAGCGAAGGGGAGACCGGCGGCGTCGAGGTCTGTGACAACGGAGAGGACGACGACGGTGACGCGCTCGTCGACTGCAACGACGACGACTGCTTGGGCCAAGGTGACTGCGCGCCCACGAGCTGGACCTGCGACCCGCAGTTTTACGGGGAAGACGAGTCCACCTTGCCGGCGGGGATGACCACCTGCGACTGCGAGTGTGGCGCGCCCGATCCCGACTGCGCCGAGAACCAAGATAACGGCGTGTACAACTGCACCCCGGGGCAGCTGTGCAACGACAGCGGCATGTGCGAAGACCCGCCGCCCGAGACCTGCGGCAACTCCATCGACGACGACCTCGATGGCCTGACGGACTGCGAAGACACGGACTGCTTCGGTGAGACCGACTGTCCACCGGCCGACTGGGTGTGCCCGGCGGCGGCCTTCGAAGACGGCAACGAGTGCAACTGTGAGTGCGGCGCCCTCGATCCCGACTGCGAAGCCACGCCCGCCTTGCCGGCCGCCGAGTGCGTCGCCGGCGAGGCCTGCAACACCACGAGCTTGTCGTGTGAGCTGGTGACCGGCGAGGCCTGTGGTGACGACGGCATGGACGAGGACGCCGACGGCCTCACCGACTGTGAGGACCAAGAGTGCTACGGCGTCGGCGAGTGCAGCGTTCCCGGCTGGTACTGCAACTTGTCCTTGTTCGCCGAGGGCGGCCCGGACGCGGGCTGCGACTGCAACTGCGGCGCCTACGACCCGGACTGCGACGACGACACGGCGCCCGTCTACGGATGCGCCGTGCCCGGCTCGATCTGCAGCGAAGAGGCGACCTGCGAGATTCAGGTGCCGGACGAGTGGACCTGCGACCCCAGCTTCTTTGGGACCAACGACGGCTGCGACTGCGGCTGCGGTGCGCTCGACTTCGACTGCGAGGACGCGACGGTGGAATCCTGCGCCTTTTGTGGACTCCCGGGCTCCTGCGCCGAGGGCGAGGATTGCCCCGCCAACATCGACCCGACCAACAACGCCGTGTGCGAGTGAGCCGATCATGCTGACGCGACGCCCCCTCATCGGACCCTCCTTGCTCTTTGCCGGCGCCCTCGCGGCGTGTGGAGGCGGGTCCGGCGAGGACCCGGAGGGGGGCGAAGCCAGCGAGAGCGGGGCGTCCACCACCGAGGAGACGGGCGAGGCCGGCGAGAGCGGCGGCGCGCTCGTCGATGTCGCCTTGCCGCAAGCGCTCGGCGACGCGATGTACGTGAACACGGTGGTCTACGCCGAGATCCCCGTGCATGTGCGCGTCGAGGGCGAGGCCGAGAGCGTGCAGGTGAGCGTCGGGGGCGTCAGCTACGATGCGGTCGACCCCGAGGCCGACGGCGACTGGGTGGCCACGGTGGCGGTGGCCGGAACGGGCAGCGACACCCTCACGGCGACGGCCAGCGCGGGCGAGACCAGCTTGGAGGCCACGGCCGAGCTGGTGCGCGGCGACGACGACATCCAGCTCACCGACGAGGACACGGTCGGGCCTTCGACGACGCCGCACCCCTTCGTCAGCGAGGGGCGCTTGTTCGTGGTCTACACCGACCGCGTCGACGGCTCGCGGGTGCTCTTGCAAGAGCTCGACGGCGCGGGGCGTACGCTCGGCGATCCCATCGTCTTGGTCGCGGGCAGCGTGGGGGCCACCAACGCCCGCATCGAGGTCGCCGACGGCCAGATCGCAATGGTCTACCAGACCCCCACGGGGACGCCTTACGAGGCCTTTTTCGCCATCTACGACCTCGAGGGCGACGAGCTTCTGGCGCCGATGCCTCTACAGACCGCGGGTTGGTCGGACAGCTTCGGCGGCGACCTCGAGTGGGACGGCGAGGCCTTTCAGGTCGTGCATCGCATCAACGACGGGATGCAAAGCAGCGCCTTGCAGTGGCTCTCGATCACGCCGAGCGGCGACGTGACCGGCCCGGTCGACTTGGCCACGGCCACGCCGACTGGCGGCACCAGCAGCGAGCCCGAGGCGAGTTTTCCACCGGCAACCTTCGTCGATCTGGCGGTCGTCGGAGATCACAGCGTGGTCACTTGGTCGCGCTACCGCTACTTGGGTTTGTTGGACACCGAGGTCCTCAAGGGCTACGCGGCCGTGGTCTCGCGCGAGGGAGAAATCGTCGCCGAGGACGCCTTCGCCAGCGCCGACGATTTTTTGTGGACGCACAGCTTCCACGTCAATCGCGTGGGCGAGCGCGCGGTGGCCATCGCCAACGTCGACGACCTCAACTCGCCCGATGTCCCCGCGCCGACCGCCTTTCGTGGCTTCGCCTTTGACGCGGGGGCGCTCGAGAACCTGAGCTTGGACGCCGGGACGCTCGTGCTTCAAGAGCCGGATCTGCGCGAAGAGGTCTTCGTCGTGGAGCACCCCGTGCACGGCGCGACCATGTTGTGGATCGACCACCGTCAAAAGTCGGCGACCGGGCCCGAGGCGCCCATCGAGCTGCGCGTCGCAGCGCTCTCGGAGAGCTTGGAGCTCGGGGACGAGCTCGTCTTTCCCCAAGCCCGCTTCTTCGCCGGCTTGGCCCAGCTACGCGGCGCACCGATCTCGACGAACCTGGCGATCAGCTGGAGCGACGCGCGCCGTGGCTTCCCGAGCAGCGAGACCTACCTCGACTTCGTCTGGTATTGAGTGGGCATGGCCCAAAGCGAGACCGCGGCCCTCGACCCCACGGCACGTTTTGGGGCGCGGGTCGCCGACTACATCCGCTTTCGACCCCGCTACCCGGCGGCCTTGATCGAGGGCTTGGCCACCCATTGCGGACTCGCGCCGGGCCAGGTGGTCGTCGACCTCGGCGCGGGGACGGGCATCTTGACCGAAGACCTGATCGAGTTTGGCGTGCGTGTGGAGGCCGTCGAACCCAACGGCCCGATGCGGGAGGCCTCGGTGGCCTTGCTCGGCGCGCATGAGGGCTTTTCGGCCCATGATGGACGCGCCGAGTCGATGCCCCTGGCCGAGGGCGCGGCCGACTTGCTCGTGGCCGCGCAGGCCTTTCACTGGTTCGAGGTCGAGGCCGCCGCCCGCGAGTGTGCGCGGGTGCTGCGACCCGAAGGCCACGTCGCGCTGATCTGGAACACGCGAAGGCTCGAAGGCACGGACTTCTTGGTCGACTACGAGGCCTTCGCCCACACCCATGGCCGCGACTACGCCCA
>JAUIJR010000320.1 GCA_030431075.1 Polyangia bacterium
CGGTGAGTACACCGAGGGCGCCGGCGGCAACATGAACGCCGGGACCAGCTACGACCAGACCCTCTACTACCACAACATCCCGTCGAACTACCTCGACTTGGTCTTGTGGGGCGAGTCGGATCGTCTGCGCGATCTCGAGATCACCGAAGAGGCCTTCGAGACCCAGCGCGCCGCCGTCAAGTCGGAGAAGAACCTCCGCATCGACAACGTGCCCTACGCCGCGGCCATTCAAGAGGACATGTTCGGTGTGATCTTCGAGGGCACGCCCTACCAGCACCCGGTCATCGGCAGCCTCGACGACTTGAACGCAGCCGAAGTCGGCGACGTGCAGGCCTTCTTCGACAAGTACTACATGCCGAACAACTGCACGATGGTCATCGTCGGCGACGTCGACCCGGCCGAGGTCAAGACCAAGGTCGAGCAGTACTTCGGCGACATCCCCAAGCGCGAGGCTCCGCCCGCGCCCAAGATGGCCGAGCAAAAGCGCGGCCGCAAGATCGACAAGTTCGTCGAAGACGACAAGGCCAAGCAGAACATCTACGTGGTCGGCTGGCCGACGGTCGGCCAAACCCACGCCGACGCGCCCGCCCTCGACTTGTTGGGCAACATCTTGCTCGGCGGTGAGTCGGCGCGCCTGCCCAAGCTGCTCCAAGACGAAAAGAAGCTCGTCATCGGCGCGGGTGGCTTCCACCTCACCTTCATGGGCTCGGGCTTCATGCTCTTGCAGGCCGTGCCCAAAGACGGCGTGGCCAAGACCAAGATCCAAGAGGCGGTGCTCGCCGAAATCAAGCGCATGGCCGACAAGGGGCCGACCGACGAGGAGCTCGCCAAAGCCCTGAACGGCCAGTTGATGCAGACCATCAGCACCTTGGCCACCAACGCCGGTCGCGCCGCCGCCGTCGCGGTCGGGGCCGCCTACTTCGACGACCCCAAGCACGTCGTCAGCCAGCTCGACGCCTACCGCAAGGTGACCAAAGAGGACATCCAGCGCGTGGCCAAAGAGTACGTCACCGAAAACTGGGTCTTTTACGAGGTCGGACCGAAAGCGGGATGAGTCCCGCGCCCACCCGCACCCGAACTCGAACTTCGCACACGAGGATTCCCATGATTCGCCAAACGCTTTTTCGCACCCTGACCAGCGCCGCCGTCGCCTGCGCCGGCTTCGCCTGCGTCATCGACAAGAACAAGGTGGAGACGCCGGACGAGGCGCCGCCCGTCGCCAAAGAAGAACCCAAGCCCGAGCGCGTCTATCCCGACCCGCCGCCGCCCACCGAGCCCCGCCCGCACAACTTCCCCGAGTTGCAGCGGCACAAGCTCGACAACGGCCTCGAGCTCATCGTGGTCGAGAACCACGAGGTGCCGCTCGTCGACGTGCAGCTGGTCTTCAAGACCGGTGACGTCTTCGACGAGCTGCTCGCCGGCATGACCGCCGACATCCTGCTCGAGGGCACCGCCGGTCGCAAAGGTCTGAGCAAGGCCGAGATCGACGAGCGCATCGAGTCGGTCGGCGCCAGCTTGAACGCGTCGTCGGACACCTTCACGACGACCTTGTCGACGCGGGTGCTCAAGCCCGACCTCGAGATGGCCCTCGACCTCATCGCCGAGGTCGCCACCAACCCGGCGATGGACCAAGAGTCGCTCGACAAGCTCAAAGAAGAGGAGGTCGTGAACCTCCGCAGCGAGAAGAGCTCGGGCCAAGCCTTGGGCACGCGCCTGCTCAGCCAGGTGCTCTATCCGGAGGGCCACCCCTACGGTCGCCCCTTCCCGACCCAAGCCCAGATCGACGCCATCAAGGTCGAGGACCTGAAGAAGTTCCACGAGACTTGGTACGTCCCGAACAACGCCTTCATCATCGTCTCGGGTGACGTGACGATGGACGAGGCCAAGGCCATCGTCGAGACCGAGATGGGCAAGATGAAGCCCGCGAGCGCTTTCCCCGAGCACCCGCTGAGCCAGTTCAAGCCCGAGGACTACCAAAAGGCCAAGCCCGGCAAGATGGTCGTCCACATCGTGGACCGCACCTCGATCTCCACCGAGATCTTCGTGGCCAACTTGTCGCTGGCCCGCAACCACCCCGACTGGGTGAAGTGGGACCTGACCAACCGCATCTTGGGTGCCGGCGTCTCTTCGCGGCTGTTCCAGGACATCCGTGAGACCCGCGACCTTACCTACGGGATCGGTTCGACCGTCGTCCCCTCCAAGGCCGTCGGCGCCTTCGTGATCGGAACGCAGACCAAGTTCGTCGACGAGATGATGGCGGCGATCTTCGAGCACCTCGAGCGGATCCGGACCGAGGACCCGAGCGACAAAGAGTACGACCAAGCCCAAAAGGCGATCGCCCAGTCCTTCCCGCTGCGTACGGAGACGGCCGGACAAGTCGCCGGCATGGTGCGCACGCAGATCGTCTACGGCCTCGACGACAACTACTTCGCCAACTACCGCGACGCGGTGCTCGGCGTGGCCAAAGAGGACGTCAAGGCGACGGCGGCCAAGCACATCGACGGCACCCCCGTCATCGTGATGGTCGGCCGCAAGCGCAAGATCACCAGCGCGCTGGCCCGCGTGCCCGAGCTCAAGGACGCGGAGATCATCGTGTACAACACGGATCTCGAGCAGATCGAGCCGGCCCCGGCCAAGTGAGCCGGCGCGCGGGCCTCGCCCCCGCGCCTCGAGCTTTGGAGCCCCGCTTCGGCGGGGCTTTTTTCGTGCTGTGCGCCCCACCGGCCTCGAAGCGCCGGGCCTGCTAAAGTAGGTGCGATGGAGGCGGCGCGATGAGGCCCGGTCGAAGCTTTCGCTACGATCTGGATCTGACGCCCGAGTCCTTGATCGAGGTGCTCGAGCGCGACGAGTGCGTCGCGCAGCTCAGCGAGGACCCCAGCCCGAAGGAGGAGTTCGTCGCCCGGGTCGACGGGCGGTGGCTCGAGCTTCGCCACGCCCAAAGCCCCGGCTTGACCCCCGTGCTCTGTCTCGAACTCGAGGCCCTGGCCGACGGGGGCACCGGCCTACGCGGCCGCTGGGTGCACGGGCAATGGGAGGTCGCCTTGCGCGCGCTGATGCTCCTTTACGGCTGCATGATCCTCGTCTCGACGCCGCTGCTCTTCGGCCTGCCCGGCGTCGCCGCGGCCGCGATCCTGAGCTGGCTCGCGCTCGCGTGGCCGACCCTGCGCCCGCTGCCCCTCAAAGGCGAGCGGCGCAGCGAGGCCGAACGGATCGCCGGCTGGCTCAGCGAGCGGATCGGTCCGTACCGGCGGGACTTGCCGCTGGGGGCCGGAGATCCCTTCCGACGCCCGGCCCTCCCGCAGGGTTGATGACGCGCGCGGGGAATGCCGCCGCGCGCAAAGGCGTCGCCCCTGCACGATCGCGCGGCGCTTGGCCGTAGGGCGCGCGCCCGCTAAAAGGCAGGGGTCGCTCTCGCCGAAGACTCGAGCCGGACACGACCATGTGCGGAATCATCGCCTACACCGGACCCCGTGACGCCGCCCCGATCTTGCTCGACGGTCTGCGCAAGCTCGAGTACCGCGGCTACGACTCGGCCGGCGTCGCCGTCTTGCCACCCGCCGGCGGTGGGGCCCACGTCGTGCGGGAGAAGGGCAAGATCTCGGCCCTGGCCGCGGCCATCGACGCCGCGCCGGTGCCCGGCGGCTGCGGGATCGGCCACACCCGCTGGGCGACCCACGGCGCCCCCTCGCAGCGCAACGCCCACCCGCAGCGCAAGGGCAAGGTCAGCGTCGTCCACAACGGCATCATCGAAAACCACCCCGAGCTGCGTGCGCAGCTCGACGGCCCGCCCGAGTTCAGCAGCGACACCGACTCCGAGGTGATCGCCCACCTGATCGAGGCCGCCTACGAGGCCCACCTCGCCCGCACCGGAGATCGTGACCTCCACGCCTCGGTGCGCGAGGCCCTCGCCGGCGCGCGCGGGGCCTGGGCCTTGTGCGTGGTGCACGACGATCACCCCGGCGAGATCGTCGTCGCCCGCCAGGCCTCGCCCTTGCTGATCGGCTTGAGCACCGGCGACGCGGCCGAGACCTTCGTCGCCTCGGACGCGGCCGCGATGCTCGTGCACACGCGCTTGGTCGTGGACCTCGAAGACGGTGACACGGCGTGGATCGATGCCGAGGGGATCCGCAGCGTGGTCGATGCCAGCGGCCAAGAGGTCCGGCGTCGTCGTCGGCAGATCGACTGGAGCCCCCACGCGGCCGAAAAACAGGGCTTTCGCCACTTCATGCTCAAAGAGATCCACGAGCAGCCGCGCACCATCGTCGACACGATGCGCGGGCGCGTGACCGGGGCCCCGGACACGCTGCGCGCGGTGCTCGAGGAGTTCGAGGGCCTCGAGCTGCGCGAGCACACCCGCATCGTGATGCTGGCCTGCGGCACCTCCTGGCATGCGGCCCTGGCCGGCAAGTACATGGTCGAGCAGCTCGCGCGCGTGCCGGTCGAGGTCGACCTCGCGAGCGAGTACCGCTACCGCGAACCGATCGTGCGCGAGGGCGACATCGCCTTGGTGATCAGCCAAAGCGGCGAGACGGCCGACACCCTGGCCGCCTTGCGCGAGGCCCAAAGCCGCGGCGCGGTCGGCCTGGCGATCTGCAACGTGGTCGACAGCACGATCGCCCGCACGGCCGACCACGTGCTCTACACCCGCGCCGGTCCCGAGATCTCGGTGGCCTCGACCAAGGCCTTCACCACCCAGCTGACGGCCTTGTTCTTGTTCGCGGTGTGGCTGGGACAACAACGCGGCAGCCTCGCCGCGCCGCGGGCCCACGAGCTCTTGCAGAGCCTGAGCGACGCCCCGGCCGCGATCGACGACCTGCTCGAAGCGCGCGAGGTCGTCCGCCACATCGCCGAGGCGCACCACCAAGCCCGCGACATGCTCTACCTCGGCCGCGGGCTGAGCTTCCCCGTCGCCCTCGAAGGCGCGCTCAAGCTCAAAGAGGTCTCCTACCTGCACGCCGAGGGCTACGCGGCCGGCGAGATGAAGCACGGCCCCATCGCGCTGATCGACGAAGAGATGCCCGTAGTGATCTTGGCCCTCTCGGGGCCGGGCTACGAAAAGACGATCAACAACCTCGAAGCCGTGCGCAGCCGCGGCGGCAAGATCATCGCCATCGCCACGCGCGGCGACGAAGAGATCGAGTCGCTGGCCGACGCCGTCATCTGGGTGCCCCACCTCGACGAGTTCGTGCAGCCCATGGTCGCCAACGTGCCCTTGCAGCTTTTGGCCTACTACATCGCGGACCGCCGCGGCACCGACGTGGACCAACCGCGCAACTTGGCGAAGTCGGTCACCGTCGAGTAACGATCAGTTCTCGGACGACGACGCGGATTCGTCTTCGGGCGGCGGCAAGACGATCGTCGCGTTCAGGGCGTCGGGGTGCACGGCCCAGCGAAAGGGCTCGCGCTTTTCGACGTAGCCGTCGATCACCACCAAGGGGCCATGGGCTTGGACGTCGGAGACCACGGCCAGCCCGCGCGGCGTGACCAGGCGTGCGTGCTCTCCCACCGCGCCATAGGCCTCGACGAAGGCCTTGGCCGCGTAGTTGGCCCGAATATGGGCCTGGTTCATCAAGGCCTCGGCCGCGCCTTGCAAGGCGGCGTCGAGGGGCTTTTGTCCGTCTTCGGGCGGGGCCTCGCTCACGGCAGGTGCATAGCACGAGCCATGGCGATCTTGTCGGGCCCTCAGACGCCGTCGTGGATCAGCAGCGCGCTCTCGTCCAGCGGCACGGCCTGCGGGCCCAGACAGTCGACGCCCGTGTGGGCCATGCGACGCGCGGCGGCCAGCGCCCGGCGCCCGCGATCGTGGTCCAAGCACCACTGGGCGTGGGCGGCGAGGTAGGCGAGCTCCAAGCTGCGCCCCAGGGTCAAGGCGAAGCGGCGCGCGCCGGCTTCGACCACCGGGCGTCGGTCGCCGGCCTCTTGCATCCAGGCCTGGGCGCGCGTCACGGCCTTTTGCACGGCCTCCACGGCCGGGCGCAGCGCCGGGTCCTTCGCCTCGCCGAGGTAGCTGGCGAGCTCCTTTTGCAAGGCCGGCAGGACCTCGGCGTCCATCAAGGAGCGCAGGGTGTCGAGCGACAGCACGTTGGTGGTGCCCTCCCAGATCGGGAGCACCTGGGCGTCGGCCAGCAGGCGCGGCAAGCCGGTGTCCTCGACGTAGCCGCCGCCGCCGAAGCACTCGAGGGTCTCCGAGGCGATCTGCACCGCCTGCTTGGCCGTCGTCAGCTTGGCCAGCGGCGTCAAGATCCGTAGCAAGGCCCGGTCGCCGTCGCTGGGCTCACCGGCCTCGTCGCGGCCCAGCAGCTCGACGCAGCGCTGCGCCAGCAGGTAGGCGCCCTCGGCCTCGGAGGCGATCTGCGCGACGGTGTCGATGTGCAGGGGCTTTTCGTCCAGGCTCGCGCCAAAGGCCACGCGCCGCTTGGCGT